>DAIQQD010000040.1:0-2454 GCA_036787015.1 Chloroflexota bacterium | reverse complement strand
AACGTGCGGGACATTACGGAGCGCAAGACAGCGGAACGGGAACGGGTGGAGCATGCAGCGGCTCTAGCCAGAGCGGAAGAACTGGAAAGGTCCCGGCAGAGGATTGTAGCGGCCCAGGAGTTCGTGCGGCAGGACATAGCCCACCAGCTCCACGGCTCCGTTCAGAACAGGCTGATCATTGTGCTGCACCGGCTGGCGGAGATCGAGCGCACGATGGAGCAGAAAGAACAAGCCCAGGAATTGGCAGATTTGCGTCAGAAGCTGGCCGACTTGCTGGACAACCAAGTCCGCCCCATCAGCCACCGCCTCTACCCGTCCATACTTCGACGGGGGCTCGTCGCGGCACTGCAATCCCTCGGCGACCACTTTGAGCAGTCATTGACCATAGACCTGAGAGTCGATGAAGCACTGGTGAAAGGCGAGAAGGTTGATAACCACTTGATTCCGGAACAGGTGAGGCTGGCGGCATATCGCATCGCCGAAGAGGCTCTGACCAACGTCGTGAAGCACACGAAGGCCAGCGCAGCGAGTATGACTCTGAACCGGTCGCCTGACCAGTGGCTTCGTCTGGAGCTGCAGGACGACGGTGAGGGGTTCGACACGGCGGGCGCTTCGGAGGGACGGGGCTTGATGATGATGCAGGACTATGCCGCCGTGGTCGGCGGCAGTTGCACGATAAAGAGCGTCCCGGGCAAAGGGACCAAGATCACGGCGCTGCTTCCCCTTTCAGCGCCTGACGCAGAGCATCCAGAGAAAGCTTAGCCTTGGGGATAAAGGCCAACGCTCCCTCCTCTCTAGCCAGTCTCTCATAGACACGCTCCTCCTGGGCACTGACGAGTATGGCTTTGATGCCGGAGAAGTGCCGCTGAACGTACCGCACGACCTCCAGACCATCCGGGTCGGGCATGTACATGTCGGCGATCAGCAGATCAGGCAGCAGCGAGGGGATCAGTTCCAGGGCTTCTGTGCCGTTTCTGACCTCAGCGATCAAGCGGAAGTCGCCACTTTCATTGAGCACTGACCTCAGCCACCCGCGAAACTCAGGCTCATCATCCGCCACCATTACGCGACAAACACTGTCAACAGATGCCATCTCGGAAGTCCACGCTCCAACTCTGTGTTCGGTCTTGATCATATTGCCGCCTTCGGTTTTGGCAACATGGTGCGGGCCTGACGGTTTTCCGTGCCTATACCCGGCGGATGCTGGAGCTTTCCAGATAGAGGAGGGTAGCCTTGACGCGGGCGTGGATGTCTTCTTCGTGGGATAGCTGCAGTTCCTGGTAGATAACGTTGATATACGTCTCCACGGACTTGCGGGACAGCTTCAGCAGCCGGGCAATGGCAGCGTTGCTGTAGCCCTGAGCCATGAGCTCGAGCACCTCCTGGTGCCTGGGATTCAACCTAGCTACGGGCGAGCCCTGTCTGGGGCGCAGGCCCGAGACTACGGAGGGGTCAAGCACCACCATGCCGGCTTTGCTGCCCTGAATGGCCCGCACCACCGTCGCCAGGTCCGGCGCCGTCTGTTTCAGGAGGTATCCCCATCCCTGCATATCTTCCAGAGGCAGGCTGGTTACGTACCGCCGTTCACTGTGGGCGGATAGAATCACCACTCCCGTCCGTGGTCTCTCCCTCTTGATCTGCAGCGCCGCCTCGATTCCATCAATCTTCCCCGGCATCTCTATGTCCATGATTACTACGTCGGGCTTCTCCCTCCGGGTCAGGAGGACTGCAGATTCCCCGTCACCAGCCACGCCCACCACTTCGAGGTCCGACTTGGCTGAGAGAGTGCTGCAAAGAAGCTCCCGGAAGAGGAGCTCGTCATCCACCACGATCAGTCTCGTCTTCTCCACTTTGTCCTTCTCCGCGACGCGCCTGCCGGCTCAAGTCAAGAGTGCCCCGCAACCGGTCTCGCCATACCTATTCTGTCAGGTGACACGTCAGTTGTCCATGTTGTGTTGCCTCTGTTTTCGAATGGTGCTGTCTCTAACCGCAGTCAAGGAATTCATCGCATGAAAGCAAGCATTGACACAGTACCAACTCATCGCCCAAAACCTATCCTACGTCCAGGGTTGCCAGCAACAGTGCGAGCAGCGAAGCCATGCGGCCCGCTGTTCCATCATCCTCGTTAGCCTCTGTCCGGTCGACGGGACAACGGGGTTCTGATCCGCTATACTGTGGGCGCGAATCAGGTAAACCCTATTCTGCAGGGTGCTGTCCTCTAGGAGCCCGTCTAGGGATGGGAGACGGCGAGATTGGGACAAACACCATGTTCAGAAGGATTGCGAAGCCTTATCCTGCTACTCGATATCCTACTCATTTCATCATCATGTTCTAATCATGGCCCCATGATGTGATAGTGATGCCATACTCATTCCGGTGCCGACGAATCGTTGTCTGTCCATCGGGCAAGACCAGAAGGAAGAGAACGGAAAGAGGCCGGAGTCACTGCTACAT
>DAIQQD010000227.1:0-3578 GCA_036787015.1 Chloroflexota bacterium | reverse complement strand
GTCGATGACCGGCCACCTCCTCGGGGCAACCGGCGCCATCGAAGCAGCGATGTGCGTCTTGGTCATAGACAATGGCATCATCCCACCTACGATCAACCTCGACCATCCGGACCCTGAGTGCGATCTCGACTACGTGCCGCACCAGGCGCGTACGGCAACGGTGGATGCGGCGATGTCCAACTCCTTCGCCTTCGGCGGACACAACTCCGTGCTGGTCTTCCGGCGCTATTGCGGGTGATTCCAAGCGCAGGCGGCGAGACCATAGACGCCTCCGGCAACGAGACGCCTGGAACCACTCGAATTGACACCTGACCGGCTTTCTTCTAGACTACGGCTACTCGTCCACTCACCACACGCCCGGTGGCCTGAAGCGCGGAGCAGCATGATCAGGATACTACATACAGCCGACGTCCATCTCGGCCATGAGTTTCCTTCGCTGCGTGACAAGGGGCCAGAGTACCGCAGGCAGTTGCTGGCCACGTTTGAACAGATCATCACCCTGGCCATACGGCAGAACGTATCTCTTCTTCTCATTGCCGGGGACCTGTTCGACACCAACGCTGTTATGGGAACGCCCGTCCGCACCGTGCTGGCCTCATTCAAGAAGCTCGAGGCAGCGGGCATCCGCGTGTGTATCCTGCCCGGCACGCATGACGCGTACAGCGAAGACTCCATCTATCGGTTCGTGGACTTGCCTGCCAACGTGACGGTGCTCACTCCCCAGCGAGTCTCTCACACCTACGCGGACCTGGGCCTGACCGTCTACGGGAAAGCCTCCGATGGCAAAATGGTCGGCACCAGTGCTCTCCAGGGGCTTTCCCTGTGCGCAGATTCCAGGCTTCACGTTGGCATGGCTCATTGCTCGTTGAGGATGGACGGAGTGACTGACAGAGAGGCCATGGTCGTTGACAAGAGGGAGATAGGAGCATCGCGGTTGGACTACCTGGCACTTGGGCACTGGCATTCGTTCCGCGACTGCAGTCAAGGGGCTACCACGGCTTTCTACTGCGGCTCCCCTGAGCCGATAGACATGGACCAGAGGGGCGCTGGAAGCGTGGCTTTGGTCACTATTCGTGACAGGGGCGAAGTCGATGTTCAGCAGATCCGGGTCGGCAGCCGGGCTTTTGACCAGATGACGATAAACCTGGAGTTGGTCAAGTCACTCGATGACATCGCTCAAATCATCTCAGCCAAAGCAGACCCGAACCTGATTCTGGAAGTAACCCTGAAAGGGGTACCCCATCTGGAACACGCACTTGATCCTCGCGAACTCGAGGAAGAGTTGGGAGGGCGGTTCTTCTGCCTCAGGCTGCTGGACCGTGCATCTGAGAGACTCGACGACGTTTCGATAGAGGACTACCCTCGGGACACGGTTGCCGGCGGGTTCATAAGGGCAATGGAAGCCAGAATGGCGAAGTGTTCTCCGGACGAGAAGGACATCTACGCAGAGGCCTTGAGGCTGGGAGTCGCCCTGATTCAAAAGGGGCCGCAGGTGATCGAGTGATACTCAACAGGATCCGAGTGAGAAGGTTCAGGGCCATCAATGACGGCCGCATCATTGAGTTCTCGCCTGGACTGAATATCATCAAAGGCAGTGACAACGAGTCGGGCAAATCATCACTTCGCATGGCCATCACCAAGGCTATGTTTCAAGACACCAACACCAGCCGTGAGGACGTAGTCGGCCTGACGAGCTGGGGAGCCGAAGAGCCATGGGAGATTGAACTCGACTTCGAGAACGATTCCGGCGCATATAGGCTGGTGAAGAGCTTGAAAACCAAGTCGAGTCAGATGGTGGACGCCAGGTCTTCTCGCGTAGTTGCCAGCAACAGGAATGCCATAGCGGCCAAAATGGCTGAGTTCACCGGTTGTCCCTCTGAAGTATTCTTCGAAAGCACCGCGTGCATCGGCCAGGAGGAGTTGGTCAAGATAGTGCCCAGAGGGGTCTCTCCGAACGAACAACAGAAGGCTGCGGGCACGATCAGCCAGAGACTCCAGGCATCCATCGGGAATGCAGAGGCGGTGGATATTCGATCCATCCTGGCCAAGTTGCTCTCCAAGACAACCCGCAAGGAAGCGAAGGGTCCTCACTGGCAACTTCAGCGCATCAACGAGCGGGCGGACAAGCTGAGAAGCCAGAAGGCCGACCTGGGGGCCAAAGTCAAGCTGGTGATGGAGAACAGAAAGAAGCTCAACTCAGTCAAAGAGCAGTTGGCTCGGATAGAGACGGGACTTCCACCTGCAGAAGCCCTCTTGAAGAAGAGCAAGAGGTTGCTGGAGACGGAAGCAGAAGTAGAAGCGGGTAAGACACAGTACGACAACTACAGAAGGGCCAAGGAACTGCGGACGGAACTGGAACGTATGGATCAGGAACTGAAGGAATTCGCCCCCTTCATCGGTGCGGAAGACAAGCGGGCTCTCATCTCAGAGGTCAGGACGGAGGGCGAACGTCTCAGAATCCAGCAGTCTCATCTGGAGAATGACCTGGAAGCGGTCAGTACGGAGAAACCGGTGGTGTGGCCCGTGCTCCTGGGAACGGCCCTGCTGGTAGCCGGAGCTCTCGTTGGGATCCTCTTCAATGTCTATCTGGTGGGCATCCCGGCGGCCGTGGTAGGGATTGCTCTTCTGGCATACGCCGTCGACCGCCGGCTCGCTTGGCGCAGGCGGTTGAGATTGGCACAGGCCAACATGCTCAAGGGCGAAGTGTCTAGGAGCAAGAACGAGCGGGCACTGCAGAATGCCCTGAGCCAGTTTGGATTCCAGGGCTACGATGAGTACGTCAGGCAGCTCGGCAAGTGCGACCGGCAGATTGACAAGAGAAACGAGACAGCCCACAAAGTCAGCGGCATCACCGGCGACCGCGGTTGGTCCGCCTTCGAGTTGGAGAACAGGGACCTGGACCTGCATATCAGCGCCAGACAGAAAGAACTCAAAGAACTGCTCGGTTTCAAGATGGGCCCTCTCCAACTGCAGGAACTGGAGGCTGAAGTGGACCAGCTTCGGAAGCAACGGGCTGAACTCGAGAGCAGCAGAGCCAGGCTGGAGGGTGGCTTGGAGGCCACCGAAGTAGAAACGGAAAGGCTGGCTGCCGTTGAAGAGGAATTGAATTGGCTGGGGCAGGAGGCCGGATTCTGGGAGCGAAAGAAGAGGGTCTACGACATAACGCGAGAGACGCTGGAAGATTCGTACACGCAGACGGTGTCTAGGGCCGCCGGCGTGCTGGATCGTGAGTTGGGGCGGTACATTTCGACCATAACGGACGGCAGATATTCCCGGGTTGAGATCAATGACAGGGACCTGTCCATCTCCACGTACTCGGCCGAAAGCGGCGAGAAGGTCAGTGTGCGTGATCTCAGCCGGGCCACGCAGGACCAGTTCTACATCTCAGCCAGGTTCGCGCTGATCAGGCTCGTGACCGAAGGTAAGAAGCCGCCGTTGCTGCTGGATGATCCCTTTGTCAACTACCACGAGAAGAGACTGAAGCGAATGATGGGGCTGCTTCAGCAACTGGCCAAGGACAATCAGATACTGCTCTTCACCTGCAGCGACGCCTACGACGCTTACGGCAACGTCATCTC
>DAIQQD010000039.1:11695-12860 GCA_036787015.1 Chloroflexota bacterium | reverse complement strand
AAGCAGCAGAACCTGATCCTGATCTGCGGGCACTACGAGGGCGTGGACGAGCGGGTGAGAGAGCACCTGGTCACGGATGAGATCAGCATCGGGGAATACGTCCTCACCGGCGGAGAACTGGCGGCCATGGTAGTAGTGGATGCTGTAGTCAGATTGCTGCCCGGCGCTTTGGGTTCGGAGCAGGCAGCGAGTGAAGATTCTTATGCCAAGGGTTTCCTGGAGTACCCACAGTATACTCGACCTCGCGTGTACCGGGGATGGGAGGTGCCTGAGGTGCTGCTTTCTGGAAACCATCAGGAGATCGCCAGATGGCGATGGGAGCAGGCAATCGAGCGAACCCTGCTGCGTCGTCCGGACCTCTTGGCCAAGGCCAGCTTGTCCAAAGAGGAGAGAGAACTGGCAGACAGGATAAAGGCAAGAAAGGGGTTCAATTGAGCAAGGATATCAGTTGGATGCTGGAAACAAAGGGCAAGGCCAAGCTCCCGCAGATCAACCCTGGCGACAGGGTCAAGGTGAGTGTGAAGACCAAAGAAGGTGACAAGGAGCGCACCCAGGTCTTCTCCGGCATCGTCATCAGAGTTCGCAAAGGTGCTACCCGGGGCAGCTTCACTGTCAGGCACGTGGCGTACGGCATCGGCGTGGAGCGCACTTTCTTCATGAACTCTCCCTTCGTAGAGAAGGTCGAGATAGTGACGCATGGAGACGTTCGCCGGGCGAGGTTATTCTATCTCCGCGGCCTTAGCAGCCGGGCCAGCCGGGCCAAGCTGAAGTCGAAGGCCAGGATCATGGCACCGGAGCTGGTAGTGGAAGAACAACCGGAAGCCGAAGAAGAGACCGAAGCTGCGGAACAGCCCGCAGAGACCACAGAAACAAAGGAGTAGCCGGCCCCGGATGGAATGCGAGACATGGGCTACGCGGAAGTCGCCGTCAACTCGCCGGTAGCCCAGCGTCGCACCTTCAGCTACAGCATCCCGCCTTTCCTCAACCTCAGCGTCGGGCAGGCCGTTTGGATCCCCTTTGGCCCCAGAGTGCTTCAAGGCGTTGTCTGCCGTCTGACTGAGCGTCCCGAAGTCGAACAGACCAAGGACATCATCGGCGCCATTGATCCCCTCCCCCTCCTCACACCCACCCAGGTCGATCTGGCGCGCTGGATAAGCGAGTACTA
>DAIQQD010000039.1:0-11595 GCA_036787015.1 Chloroflexota bacterium | reverse complement strand
GTAAGGCCCAAAACTGCGCTGCACCTGGAACTGGCGGTCGATGCCGGGGTTGCCAGGAGGGAAGCGGAGCGTTTGGCGGCCAGAGCGCCGAAGCAGGCAGCACTGCTGCGGCTTCTGGCAGACCGAAACGGGCCTGTTCTTGCCCGGGAGACCGGCGCAGCGCCAGCTGCAGTCAAGGCGCTCCGAGCGAAGAGCTTGATCTCAACGAGCGAAGTCCAAGTGTGGCGCGACCCGCTCTTGGATCGCCAGTTCGTTTCCGTTGCGCCCCCCACTCTCACGCCGGCTCAAGAGGCAGCGCTCGAACAGATCCGGGCCGGCTTGAGGGCCTCGGTGAAGGGCGCTCCGGCGGCTTTCCTGCTGCATGGAGTCACCGGCAGCGGCAAGACCGAGGTCTACATGCGCGCCATTGCCGAAGCCGTGGCCCTGGGCCGGCGCGGCATCGTGCTGGTGCCGGAGATCTCGCTCACCCCACAGACTATCGGGCGCTTCGCCTCGCGCTTCCCCGGCCGCGTAGCCGTTCTCCACAGCCGCATGTCCCCGGGGGAGCAGTTCGACGAGTGGCAGAGGATCAGGGATGGCGCTTTCGATGTGGTCATCGGGCCCCGGAGCGCCCTGTTCGCCCCGCAGCCAGCCCTCGGCCTGATCGTTATCGATGAGGAACACGAATGGACCTACAAGCAGGAGGAGCAGTCGCCCCGCTACCATGCGCGGGAGGCAGCCCTGAAGCTGGGGGAACTGTGTGGAGCCACGATCATTCTGGGCAGCGCCACTCCCGATCTGGAGACCTATCATCGCGCCCAGACCGGCCGGTACCGGCTGCTCGAACTCCCGCAGCGGATCACCGTCAGGGGCGAAACGCCTCTCCCCGAGGTAGAACTGGTGGACATGCGCGAGGAGCTCAAGGCGGGGAACCGCAGCATCTTCAGCCATTCGCTGAACCGGGCCATCGGCGAGACTCTGGCTGACCGCGAACAGACGATCCTTTTCCTCAACCGGCGGGGCACCTCCACATTCGTGCAATGCCGCAACTGCGGGTTTGCCATGCGGTGCCCCCGCTGCGACCTGGCGCTGACCTACCATGCCAAGGAGGAGACCCTGTCCTGCCACCAGTGCAACTATCGGAAGGCCATCCCCGAGAAGTGCCCGGTGTGCTGGAGCCGCCGCATCCGGTATCTCGGCCTGGGCACCGAGAGGGTGGAGGAGGAGGTGAGGCGGGCCTTTCCCCTGGCCAGAACGCTGCGCTGGGACCGGGATGTCACCGGAGGGAAGGGCTCACACGAAAGGATACTGGATGCCTTCCTGGCGCACGAGGCTGACATCCTGATCGGAACGCAGATGATCGCCAAGGGACTGGACCTGCCCCTGGTGACGCTGGTGGGGATCATCTCGGCGGACACCATGCTTCACTTCCCGGACATCCGGGCCAGCGAGCGTACGTTCCAGTTGCTGAGCCAGGTGGCGGGCAGAGCAGGGCGGGGCGCCCTTCCCGGAAGGGTTGTGGTCCAGACCTATGTCCCGGACAACTATGCCATCGCTGCCGGTGCCAGGCACGACTATGCCTCTTTCTACCGGCAGGAGATCGAACTGCGCCGACAGCACGGCCAGCCTCCTTTCGGCCGGCTAGTTTCTCTTGTTCACGCGCATGCCAACGCTGAGGCTTGTCGCACCGGAGCGGAGAAGATGTTCCAGAGGCTGACCGAAAAGAAGGATCATGAGGGGGTGAACGTGGAGCTGGTGGGCCCGGCCCCCATGTTCTTCGGGCGGATACGCGGGCGGTACCGGTGGCAGATCGTGCTGCGGGGCACAGACCCGGCCCGGCTTCTGGCCGACCTGCCTCTGCCGCAGGGGTGGGTAGTGAATGTCGACCCGATGACGCTGCTGTGATCCCATGCTGCTTGCGCAACCGCCTCCCCATATCGCAATTGACATACGGAACTCCGTGCCGATATCATCTTTTGCGAATGGCCGTGCGGCAAGCTGGCGCGATTCTAGTGAGGAGAGTGAGAAGTGTTTTGCATCAAGTGCGGTTCGCAGTTGAGTGAAGGCTCGGTATTCTGCTCGCGATGCGGTGCAAGGGTGGCACCGATCACCGAGCAAGTCCAGCCAATGGCGGACGTGTCCCCGAAGTCGCGGTTGGCCACCTCCTTGCTAGCATGGTTCCTGGGGGTATTCGGCGCGCACCGGTTCTACGTAGGCAAGACCGGGACGGCTGTGATCATGCTGATCTTGGGCATAGTGGCGGCCGTCTGCTATTTCGGCGGGTTTTTTGGCGGTTTGGCTGGAGAAACAGGCGAACCAGTCTGGGGCCTCATGCTGATTGCGGGAGTACTGTACTTCGCCGACTGGGTATGGATGGTCATTGACTTCATCATCGCCGTGACCGGCAACTTCAAGGACAGCCAAGGCAAGATCATCAAGAAGTGGTAGAGGCGCAGCATGATCAGTATGTCGCATGATGCGGTTAGAGGAGGCTGAAGTTGTTTTGCAGCAAGTGTGGTACGCAGTTGAGCGAAGGCTCGGCATTCTGCTCGCGGTGCGGTGCGAGTGTGGCACCGGTCATCGGGCAAGTTCAGCTGATGGGAGATATCTCGCCGAAGTCGCGGCTGGCGGTGACTCTGCTCGCCGCATTCCTCGGTTGGGTGGGGGCACACCGTTTCTACATGGGCAAGGCCGGGACGGCCGTGATCATGCTCCTTCTGGGAATAGCACCCATCGTCTGCGTGACCGGCATGTTCGTTGTTGCCGCGGTTTATGTTGAGCAGGAAGATGCGCCGGTGCTCTTCTGGGTCTTCTATGGCCTCGCCTATGTCTTCGGCTTCGCCGTGGGTATCTGGGCGCTCGTAGACTTCATCATCGCCGTGACCGGCAATTTCAAGGACAGCAAGGGGAAACCCATCAAGAAATGGTAGTGTGGTGAGTGCGTCCGCAGCCGCATGACTTCGCTCGGTTCTCGTGATGCAAACGGCCTTGCGGGAGGCCAGCACGCGAGCTTATAATCTCCTCGTAGACCGATACTCCCCCGGAGGCTTTCGGATGGCCGTTTTGAAGATCCGCTGCGTGCCCGACCCGGTGCTGCGGCGGAAAGCCAAGCGAATCAGTGCTCTGGATGCGAAAATCCAGAAGCTGATCGACGACATGCTGGAGACCATGCCCGCGGCTTCGGGCGTTGGACTGGCCGCTCCGCAGGTGGGGGTATCACTGAGGCTGGTTGTCATCGGCATGCCAGGCGAAGAGCCCAAGATCCTGATCAATCCAGAAGTCGTGAAGAGGTCAGGCGAGCGGGAGGTGGACGAGGGGTGCCTTAGCATTCCCGGCTACCGGGGAAAGGTGAAGCGGTCGGAGGCGGTCACAGTCAAGGCGCGCGACCGTGAGTGGAAGGAGTGTCGCTACAAAGGATCTGAGCTCCTGGGGCAAGTGCTGGAGCACGAGATAGACCACCTCAACGGAGTGCTCTACATCGACAGCATCGAGAACCCGGATGACCTCTACTCCATAGAGCCCGAGGAAGACCAGGGTCTGTAATGGCGCTCGCCATTTCGAAGAAAGAGGCCTCCGTGCTGAAGAGGATCAGAGGCCTGCTCCCCACCGCTGATGTCGATGCCTACCTCGTCGGCGGCTGGGTTCGTGACCATCTGCTGGGGCGAAAGACCAGAGACATTGATGTCGCCGTCGGTGTCAGTGCGCCCAAGTTTGCCCGCCAGACAGCAGCAACTTTGGATGGTCACTATGTGCTGCTGGATGAGGCCGAAGGCATAGCACGGGTGGTCCTCGTCGAAGGTGTTGCGACCGGGCCCCAGTGGCACCTTGATTTCTCCACCATCCGGGGAACCATCGAATCCGATCTCTCCCGCCGGGACTTCACCATCGACGCCATGGCGATCGGACTCGGCGACATCGGAAAGCGCTCTCCGCCCCGGCTGATAGATCCGTTCGGGGGCAAGAAGGACCTGGAAGCAGGGCTCATCCGGGCGGTCGGTGCATCCATTTTCGAGGATGACCCCGCCCGCCTTATCCGGGGTGTCCGGCTCGCGGCCGAGTACGGTTTCACCATTGATGCCGGCACCGAAGCCATGATGGACCGCCAGAGTCACCTCATCAGTCAAGTGGCCGGGGAGAGAGTGAGGGAAGAACTCTGCCGCATCCTCTCAGCCAGGAATGCGTCCAGTTTCATCTTCTACCTTGACCGTCTGGGCCTGCTCACGGCGATCATCCCGGAACTGACCTTCACCAAGGGGGTGGACCAGCCCCATGAGCACTATTGGGACGTGTTCAACCACTCGGTCCAGTCAGTGGCGACGCTGGAGCGCCTTTTCGACAAGACGACCGGAGCAGAGATGCTGGGGCTCGCGCCTCACCTCGTGCCCCATATCGGGGATTTCGACGAAGAAATCAGCCCCGGTCTCACCAGAGGCGGGCTGGTCAAACTGGCGATCCTGCTTCATGATATTGCCAAGCCGCAGACCAAGGCACTGGAGGCAGATGGCCGTGCACATTTCTACGGGCACCCGACGCAGGGGGCGGAGGTGGCGGGGGGCATCATGCAGCGCCTCAGGTTCAGCAACAGGGAGATCAAGATGGCGCAGAAGATGATTGAGTCGCATCTGCGATTGTGGCAGATGGGCGGCGATCAGGTCTTGCCCACCAGGCGGGCCATCTATCGCTACTTCCGCGACACGGCCGATGTGAGCGTAGACATCATGTTTCTGACGCTCGCTGATTTCCTGGCCACCCAGGGGCCGAATCTCGACATGGCTGAGTGGGAGCGTCACAGTAGCCTGATGGAGTACGTGTTGGCACAGCGGGAGGAAGACGAGACGGTAGCAGCACCGCCCAAGCTGATTGATGGACATGACCTGATGCGGGAGTTCGGGCTCAAGCCCGGTCCGAAGATTGGCGAGATTCTGGAAGCGGTGCGCGAAGCCCAGGGGGCCGGTGAGATCTCCACCAAAGAGGAGGCACTGGCCTTCGCCCGCCGGCGTCTCCCCAAGAGACAACCCCGCTCAAAAGTGATATCATAGACCCAATCTGCGTTGATCGTCAGGGATGAGTAGTCAGAGAAGGAAAGCTCGAATAGCCACATGATGCGGGGCCGGCTGACAAGAAGAAGGCCGAGATTCGGCGGGAACGGCTGGCTGCTGCTCCTCATATTGGCAGTCCTGGGAGTCTCCATCTGGGTGATGACACCCAGCGGCAGCAACGTCCTTCATAGGCAGAGAGGTAACCTGGGCCTGCGCCTGGGGCTCGACCTGCAGGGTGGCACCCATGTCGTCTACCGCGGCGTCTTCTCAGAAAACACCACGAACGACGAGAAGTCCTTCGATATGGATGCGGCCATCGCCAGTATAAAGAGACGCGTGGACAGCTACGGCGTGGTGGAGCCGGTAATACGTAAGCTGGGCACGGAAAGCGTTGACATACAATTGCCCGGCGTGGAAGTCGATGAAGCGCTGGCTCTGGTAGGGAAGACAGCCTATCTGGAGTTCAGGGAAGTCGAAATGAACGGCACCAGCGTGGTTCGCCTGAGTGACTACACCGGTGGCAGCCGTACGGATTTTTTTGAAAGCGGAGACAGCGGAGTCGAAGGCACACCCATAAACCGCTTGTTCGTCGGTGCTGACGGCCTGCCGGCCGTATTCATCGTTGAGAGTGAAGGGAGTCTGAACTACCTCGACATCAATGGCAATCCGATTGACCCGGGATCCATTGACGCGACGCTGGATACGGCGCTCTCCTGGATGCCCGGCGTAGGAGACGTTGACGGGGCCAAGAAGGTGCTGACCGGCGCCTATCTCACCAAGGCCGTGCCGCAGTACCCATCTGCGGATGCTGTCAGCGGAGAGATCTCCGTTGGCATCAAATGGAACGATGCGGGAACTGACCTCTTCAATGAGATCGCCTTGAGAATCAAGGCCAAGGGAGACAACCAGACCCCTCAGCGGGCACTAGGCATCTTTCTGGATAACGAGCTTCTTTCTGCTCCTGAGGTTTTCCCGTCCTCCATGACAGAATCCAGCTACGGTTCGGAAGCCAGCATAACCGGCGACTTCGATAGCAGTGAAGCCCGCAAGCTGGCGATCCAACTGACTTCAGGCGCCCTGCCTATGCCGCTGGAGATATCGTACGGACCCAAGTCTGTTTCCGCCACGCTGGGGGCCGACTTCACTCAGCGGGCTTTCATGGCTGTCTACATCGGGGTGCTGATGGTGGGCCTGTTCATGATACTGTACTATCGCCTGCCGGGTGGAGTGGCCGCCGTAGCACTGGTCATCTACACAATCATAGTGCTGGCTATCTACAAGGCGATACCGGTGACCCTGACCCTGGCCGGCATAGCCGGCTTCATTGTGTCGCTGGGCATGGCCGTGGACGCCAACGTGCTCATCTTCGAGCGCATGAAGGAAGAGCTGCGCGCCGGGCGCACGCTGAAGGCCGCAGCCGATGCCGGCTTCAGCCGGGCCTGGCCGGCCATCCGGGACAGCAACATCACCACCTTCATTGCCTGCGGCATCCTGTACTGGTTCGGCAGCAGCATTCCCACCGCCACGGTGGTGATGGGGTTCGCCGTGACGCTGTTCATCGGTGTCGCGGTGAGCATGTTCAGTGCCATCGTGGTCACCAAGACCCTTCTGATGCTGCTATCCGGTGGCAGGCTTGCTAAGAGACTGCCCCTGTATGGGGTGGAAGCGAAAGCGGAAGCACGAGATGTTTGACTTTGCTAGCAAGAGACGCTGGTTTCTGCTGATAGCGCTGATCATCATGATCATTGGCGCCGTCCTGGCGTTCACGCCGGGCGGACTGAGACTGGGATGGGATTTCAAAGGCGGCTTCCAGTTGGTGCTGGAGCCGTACGAAGGGACCTCGAGAGACACAGTGGCCAGCAAGCTGAATGAACTGGGGTACGGCGGTGCAGCTGACAGGATACAGGAAACCGGCGGCGACTACCTCATCCGCATGGGGGAGCTTGGCGAAGACGATCAAGAGGCTCTGAAGGCCGGGTTGGGTGAGATTGGCACGGTTCTCGAAGGTGAGACGGGCTACATCTCTCCGGCGATAGCCTCCAAGACGACGCGCGATGCGGTCATTGCCGTGAGCGTGGCGATCGCTGTGATGCTGCTCTACATCACTTGGGCGTTTCGGAAAGTGCCCCACTCCTTCCGCTATGGAACCGCAGCGGTGGTGGCATTGGTATTCAACGTGCTCTTAACGTTTGGCATCTTCGCTTTGGTGGGGCGGTTCTTCAACTGGGAAGTCGATCCCCTCTTCATCACGGCGATGCTGGCTATTATCGGGTACAGTGTAAACGACAGCATCGTGGTGCTGGACCGCATCCGGGAGAACAAGTCCAGAGGCATCGGCGGTGACTACGACAGCCTGGTCAATTTCAGTATCTCTGAGACCTTGGTGCGCTCCCTGAATACCACCATCACCACTGTCCTCGCCGTGCTGGCCGTCTACCTGATCGTCGGCGGGCCTATCCGCAGTTTCCTCATGGCTCTGCTGGTGGGTATCGTGGCCGGCGCCTACAGCTCCATCTTCGTGGCCGGCCAGTTGCTGGTCATGTGGGAACACGGGGATTGGATCAAGCTTATCCCCGGCGCATCCCGGCTCCAGAGAAACAAGGCATAGTCAGGGGGCAGACTCTTGCCCGTCTCCAAAGAGACCCTCGACTGAATCCCCTCAGTGAGGCCGAGTACCAGCTCATATATAAACAGGATATTCAATGAACGCGTCAGCGGTCTGAAAAAGGCATGGCAGGCGCCGCTGCGCTGGCAGCCGTTCTCTTCAGGCAAGGCAGGAGAAGGAAAACACGGGAAAGGCGGCTCGATCGGATCGGCGAGCTGAATAGGGGGCAACGGAAGCTGTTGAGAAACACCGTGGACCGAGTGCTGTCATTCTGAATCCCGCGCTTGGCGGGTGTGCGTAGGCCCTATCAGCCGTTGGAGTGCCGGTTCAAAAGAGGGTCTCAAGGTTCACTGTCAACCCCCTTGCCCTCCGCGATCAGACCCGGGGCACTTGATCGCGGAGGCCGGCCAGCCGGTCCGGGTAGGCCCGGTTGAACTCGATCAGCTTGCGGATGGCGTTGGCCGCTCCTCTCATCGAGAGGAACAATGGCAAGCCGAACTCGGCGGCAAGACCACGCAGGCTCTCGGAGGATCTCCATGCCTGGTCGTTCCCCATGGAGTGAAGAACGACGGCCTTGGGCATCTGGCACTCTCTGGCAGCGAGCACCAGCGGGCCAACGGAACCAACCACTATGAAGTCATCAATCGGCATCGGGCTGATGTCAAAGCCATGCTGGAAGACGACCAAATCCAGGCCTGGCCACTCCTTCAACATCTGGAGCAAGCGTCCCCAACCACCCCCGAGATCCGTGGCAGCGCAATCTCTGAGCACGTCAACCGGCTTGCGCTGGCCCATGTCTCTCAATAGAGGGAATCCCTCAGTGGCCAGCGGGCTGACGTCGACCGGGTTGCGGAGCATGCTGTTGGCCAAGTCAATGAACTCCTTCATCTGCTCCCTTATTGCTGCCGGCATGGGCGCCATCCGCAGTCCCTCCCGCTCCAACTCGTCGGTGGCCATGACGCTGGCCCCTCCACCATTCCCCAGGACACAGGTGTTCACTCCCTTGGGAGGCATCACGCGCAGCAAGGCCATCACCGTATCCACCATCTCCTCAACACTGTACACCCTTATCGCCCCCACCTGCCGAAGAAGCCCGCTCCACACATCATCAGCTCCGGCCAGAGAGCCGGTGTGCGAGGCGGCGGCTCTCAGCCCGCCCGCGGTGTACCCACCCTTGAAGACCACCACCGGCTTGGCCGCCGCGGCCTTCTGCAATGCCCGCGCGAACCGGCGGCCGTCGCTGATGCCTTCGATGTAGGCCGCGATGATCTTCGTCTCCGGGTCCCAGGCAAAGTAGTCCAGGAGATCGCATTCATTGATATCGCTGGCATTGCCATAGCTCACCACTTTGCTGAAACGGAGGCCGCGGGCGGTCGCGTGGCGCACCGTGAAGTCAACGTTGCCGCCGCTCTGGCACAGGTAGCCTATCGAGCCGGCGTCCATGGGGAAGTCCGGGCTGAGACCGATCTTGCCTTTGGGGTAGTAGATGCCGAGGCAATTAGGGCCAATGATCCGCATATTGCCTTGGCGGGCTATTTCGACGAGCTTGTTCTGCAACTCGATCCGGTCAGGTTCGCCCGTCTCGGCGTAGCCCGAGGAGAATACATGGACGACCTTGACTCCTTTCGCGCGGCATTCCTCCAGAAGCGCCGGGGTGTATATGGCCGGGATGGAGACGACGACGTGATCCACCGGTCCTGGCACTTCAGTTAGAGTGTGGTAGATGGGGAAGCCAGCCATCTCGCCGCCTCTGGGGTTGACGAGATATAGCTGGCCCGGGAACTTGCTTTGCACTAGGGAGTCAAGGTAGAGTCGCCTGATCCACAGCTTGGGCAGGTCCTCGGAGATGCCGACTACAGCAATGGAACGGGGATGAAAGATGTATTCGAGAGGATGGCTGGTGGACGATGTGGCGTTCTTCGGCACAGCAACTTCTACTGGATTCGGTGTTTCAACTCTCTGCGAGACAGGGACGTCACGGGTCCAGGCACAAACGGCCTCTGTCTCTACTCAAGATGATAGGATGGGTGTGATTGCGCTGTCAAAGACGGCGCATGGACAGTCCCGGTGGAGCATGAGCACCAATCGAACAACCTTTCCTTTTGATTCTGCAGCGATTAAAATGGTTCATTGGTCCAGCACCGCGTAACACAAGTTGCAGGGGCCGCATTTACAGGATGGGCCCGATCATCAACCCCCTCAGTCCCCCAGTCTTGGGGGATGGAGAAGGGAATCTGAGGGACACCCTCAGACTCCCGGCAAAGGGGCTTCGCCCCTCTGCACACCTCAAGGGGATGCTACAATGTGCGGGTTGGGCCACGTGAGCTAGTGTAGGGCAAGAGAGAATGTTCGATCTGCTCTCTGAAAAAATCGGCGGCATCTTCAAGAAGCTGAGCGGCAAAGGCGGGCTCACCGAGAAAGATGTTGACGAGGCTCTGCGCCAGGTAAGACTGGCGCTCCTCGAAGCCGACGTCAACCTGAAGGTAGTGAAGGAATTCACCGCCAAGGTGCGGGAGCGTGTGCTGACCCAGGAGGTCCTCAAGAGCCTGACCCCCACGCAGCATGTAGTGAAGATCGTCCATGAAGAGCTAACCGTCATCCTGGGTGGCGGTCAGAGCACGCTGACACCGGCGGGGCGGCCGCCCTCGGTGCTCATGCTGGTCGGCCTGCAGGGCAGCGGTAAGACCACCACGGCAGCCAAGCTGGGACTGCACATGAGGCGTTCGGGCCAAGCCGCGCTGCTGGTGGCCGCTGATACCCGGCGCCCGGCGGCCATTGACCAGTTGGTGATTCTGGGGAAGCAGCTTGATCTTCCCGTGTACGCCGAAGACCAGAAGGCAAAACCGACCGACATCTGCGCTCATGCACTGGATCGGGCCAGGGAGACAGCCTCCACCTGGGTGATTGTGGACACTCAGGGGCGACTCCACATCGACGAAGCGCTGATGAAGGAACTCCAGGACGTGAAGAAGGTGCTTCAGCCCACCGAAATCCTGCTGGTGGTCGACGCCATGACCGGGCAGGAGGCCGTCCGGGTAGCCGAGGAGTTCCACTCCAAGGTAGGCTTGACCGGCCTGATACTCACCAAGATGGACGGTGATGCCAGGGGCGGCGCGGCGCTTTCTATCAAGTCCGTCACTGGCGTGCCCATCAAGTTCGTCGGCATGGGCGAGAAGGTGGACGCTCTGGAAGCTTACTATCCGGAACGCATGGCGTCCCGCATTTTGGGCATGGGTGACATGCTCACGCTCATCGAGAAAGCAGAGAAGGTGGTCGATGAGAAGTGGGCCAAGGACATGGAGAAGAAGATCCGCACGGCCAGCTTCACCTTCGAGGATTTCCTGGAGCAGCTTCAGCAGGTCAAGAAGATGGGATCAATCGGCCACCTCATGGAGATGATCCCAGGCATGTCTTCCATGGCCAAGAAACTGCCGGAAGGCATGGACGAGAAGCAGTTGAAGAAGGTGGAGGCCATCGTCCGCTCCATGACCAAAGAGGAGCGCCAGCATCCAGACCTCATCGATGGCAGCCGCCGCAGGCGGATCGCCAAGGGCAGCGGGACCACGTCCCAGGACGTGAACCAGCTTCTGAACCAGTTCCGCCAGGTTCAGAAGCTGATGAAGCAGTTGGACTCCGGCAAGGCCAAGCGCCTGATGTCAGGGATGAAGTAGGGGCACTACTGGCTTAGTCATTCCCGCGAAGGCGGGAATCCATGTCCCACAGCGTAGAGCACAGCGAAACCCATCGTCAGTGTGCTCCTCAGGGTCTTCAACCCCCCCATTATTGGGGGTATAGAAGAGGCAGAGGGGCTTCGCCCCTCCGCACGCCCCTGGTGCTCCTATTCCAGGTAGTCCTTCAGTTTCCGGCTCCGCGTGGGATGGCGCAGTTTGCGCAGCGCCTTGGCCTCGATCTGCCGTATGCGCTCGCGGGTGACCTTGAACTCTTTGCCCACTTCTTCCAGCGTGCGGCTGC
>DAIQQD010000226.1:0-3603 GCA_036787015.1 Chloroflexota bacterium | reverse complement strand
ATGCGCTTTTGCACCGCCTCCTCATACAGCTCGGCTTTGGTGTGCCGCTCGAAGAACCCGCTGATGGCCACCATCATCCCGCGGTACTGCTCATCGGTCAGTTCCTGGCCCTGAGGGTCGAAAGTGTCCCAGTTGATCTTCTGCATGAACTCCGGGGCCAGGCCTTCGCTGGCGATCCACTCCGTGAGCGCCTTGTTGCCCGGCGCACCCATGTGTCCGCTGGATACGATGAAGACAACAAAGCCATCACGGCACTTCCAGAGCCTCTGTTGGCGACTCCATCTGAGTCCTGACCTGAGCTGAAAGGCCCCGGCTCTTTGGGGGTTGAACCGCGCCAGGTTCCAGTACTGCTGGTTCTGGAGGTTGACGATGGCCAGCGCGTCCTGGGCGGACACGTCCACCCACTGGCCCTCTCCGGTAAGCTGGCGATGGTGCAGCGCTATCAGGCTGGCTGAAGCCGCCTCCAGACCGGCGTGGAGAAACGCCTGGGGGAAGCTGGGGCACACGGGGGGGCGGTCCTCGTCGCCAGTCACGTACATGTAGCTGCTCAGAGCCCATAGCGCGATGTCAGAGCCTTTGTAGTTCTGCCATGGCCCTGACTGGCCGAAGGAGGTGATGGAGGTCATGATGATTCCGGGATTGACCTGGCGCACGTCTTCGTAGCCCAGGCCGAGCTTGGCCATGCGTCCGGGCTTGAAGGACTCGATGACGAAGTCGGCGGACTTGACTAGCTTCTTGAAAACTTCCCGCCCCTCAGCCGCCTCGATGTTCAGAGTGACCCCTCGCTTGTTGGCGTTGTAGGCCATCCAGTAGAGGCTCTTCTCGGGATGGGTAATGTCATGGTAGAAGGGGCCAACGGCGCGGCCGGGATCGCCACCCGGCGGCTCGATCTTGATGACATCGGCACCGAAATCGCCGAGCACCCGCCCGCAGAGGAAGCCCTTCTCATCCGTCAGGTCCAGGACTCTGAAAGAGGCCAAAAGAGAGTCAGACGTCTTTCTCTCCATCTCTGTCTTGCTCGCTGGCGCTGATGACGGCAATGGTGTCTGCGGGCTGCCGGCCGGTCTCCGACATCCTATCGCATCGCCCTAGGCGTCGTCGATTTGCTGGATCAGCTCGACCACCATCTGGAGAGTCACCGAAAGGGCCTCCGGCCGCACGTGCTCCGGTGTGTCCTCGCGGGTATGGTAGTTGGGCACAAGGCGGGTGGTGTCCTGCGAGAGCAGGCAGGTCGCTCGTATTCCTTTATTGGAGAAGGCTGCAGCATCCGTAGCCCCTAGCGGGATCGGTTTCGACTTGATGGACCAACTGTGGCCGGCAGCGATCTTCCGGGCCATATCCACCAGGCCGCGGTCGTGTTTGGCGCCGGTAAACAGCTCCCCGGTCGCCACTGTGAGGTGTCTTTCGTCGGCGGTGCTTTCCAGGAATATGCCATACGTTGGTGTCGCCTTCAGTTCGGCCAGGTGCTTCTTGACATAGCGCTTGGCACCACGAAGACCGGCTTCTTCAGAAGAAGTCGCCAGCAGGATCACCTCGGTATTCTCGGGATAGAAGCCTCCGCTGGTTCGTGACTCATGCAGGCATCTGCCGGTGGCATCGACGATGGCGATACCGGACATGTCGTCCATAGCGCCGGGGACAGCCTTGTCGCTCAGGAAGAACAGGAAAAGGCCGGCTAGCGGAGCGAAGGCTGCCATGACTATGCCGATAACAGTGTACGCCACAGCGCCTTCGGAGCCGCCCAGGTACGCAATGGTCTTCGCCAGGCTGCCGGCCACGGCGGTGAGGATGCCCAGCAGAGCCAGGATCATGATTGGAACGGCTGCGTTGCCGAACAGACGCCAGAGCCGGAACTCGTAGGCCGAGTCCTGGTGAGCGCTGACAATCACACGCCTCCTGGTTTCGCCGCGCGGGCGGATAGTGCCCACGATGTTCTCACCCTGCTCGGGAAGGTAGAGGAAATCGATGAACTCGCGGTAGCGCACCAACTCGAAGACCAGGGCCACTAAGCTCAAAACAGCCACCACGAACGCGGCGAACGGATAGAACCAGTACAGGACAATGGAGGCAAAGAACAGGACCACCGACACTCGAATGACACCAAGAAAAGCGCCGGGTCGGCAGGTGAACGGCTCGGTCTCCACCCGGTCGCAGATTGGCCGCCACCCCTCGGATAGCAGCCGGCCCAGTTTCCTCTCTGCCTCGCTGCATGCCGGCCGGGGCCCGATCTCGTCGACCACCCTCTTGACCAGGTCGTACATGTAGTCCTGGTACTTGTCTGCCCACATACTAGACCCGTCCAGACGAATCGTTGGACCTGCGTCGCGCCTACGGTATGGAACCCAGGTTCTTGGCCGGGGTACCGGCGATGGCTTCCTCCATGAAGTTCATGGACTGGTAGCCGCCGGAGGCCCTGGCCTTCTCGTAGATCATCTTGGCCACGGCGATGTCCTCGATAGCCAGACCCGTGGAGTCAAAAACCGTTATGGACTTGCGGTCTCTTCTGCCCGGCTTCCGGCCGGTGATGATCTCGCCCAGGGTGGCATGTATCTGTTCCGCCTTGAACAGCCCCTGGCTGATAGGAACGTTCACCTCGCCGCCGGCCACCGCCTGCTTCAGGTCGTCCACGATCACCAAGGCTTCCTTCAGGATCGACGGCTCCAGTTCCTGTTTCCCCGGCCCGTCGGCACCGACAGCATTGATGTGGGTCCCAGGGAGAATCCACTGCCTCTTCAGGAACGGCTTGCGGGCCGTGGTCAGCGTACAGACGATATCAGCCGCCGCTGCCTCCTGCAGTGAACAGGCTTCGACGGCGTACTGCGGGAAGGACTTGATGAACCTTTCCGCAGCAGCGGGTGATATGTCGAATACCTTGATCCTCTTGAGGCGGAACAGCTCGGCGTGGGCCGCCAACTGAGCATACGCCTGTTGCCCGGCACCGACGAGTCCCAAGGTGGTCGAGTCTGGCCGCGCCAGGTATTTCGAGGCGATGGCCGCAGTAGCACCCGTGCGGTAGGCCGTGATGTCCATGGCGTCCATGATCGCCAGGGGGTACCCGGTGGCGGGGTCGCTATAGATGAGGGTGGCCATGACGTTGGGCAGGCCCTTCGCCGGGTTGCCGGGATAGGCGCACACCCACTTCATGCCGGCAGCGCCGGTAAGAGACGCTGGCATGGCCCGGAAATCGCCGTTCTCCGTGTCCAGGTAGACCTTGTGAGGCATCCTGGCATGGCCCGCGGCATAGTCCTTGAGAGCCTGCTCCACCACTGCAATGACGGCCGGCATTGAGAGCAGCCCCTTGACATCATTCTTGCTCAACAGGAGAGTGGGCATGGCCGGTTTCCTCCTCCCCACCTTTGTGCGGCTTGAATGTATGGTTTTGGAGGATCAATGTCAAGCCGATCGGGCAAAGGATCAACCTGGGAGACAGCCACAGTAAGGACCCATCCATGGCGACCTTTCGGCGTGTGAATTCTCCTTTCACCACAGTATAATTGAACTCAACTGAGTTCGGAGGTGGCCCGAGCCCATGCAGTGCGCCCCTGCAGAGATTCGCCGTGATGGTGCAGCGGAACGCTGCCGGGGTCTGGGGTGTCCCCAGAT
>DAIQQD010000225.1:0-3605 GCA_036787015.1 Chloroflexota bacterium | reverse complement strand
GGCCCAAGGGAAGGTGCGGAGGTGGGCATAGTTCCGCGGCCACGACTGGATTCCCGCCTCCGCGGGAATGACAATTTGAGAATAGGAGGCATCCCAGTGTCAGAAATCAACAACTACAGCGGCCCGTTCAGGCCCGATCTCACCTTCAACGATCTCTCCAAGGACTTCCTGCTCAAGGTCATCCGCATCTGGCAGTGGTCCTGGCTGCAGATGGACGCAGGCTGGTTCGAGAATTTGAAGGATAAGGTGGGCCAGGACATTGCCCATGGCTGCGACCTGGAGATGTGGCTCCGGTGCGCCGAGCGCTGCAACACCCGGTACGCCAAGATCGCCAAGATTCCGTTGAAGAATGCCGTGGACTGCCTGAAGGTCCTGCAGTTGCCGCTGGACAACACCATGGGCGCCGTCTATCCGACCACCCATGAGATCCGGAATGAGAACTACGCCGTGATCACCGTCCAGAAGTGCCCCAGCCTCGAGTTCTGCGAGAGGAGCGCCCCGGAGCGCGTGGTGCCCATGTGCGTCATCATGGAGCCGCACCTGATCCACTGGTACAAGGTCAACACCGACGTCATGGTGGCCGCCACCAAGCTCCCGCCGCGCAAGAGCGCGGACGAGACCGCCTGCCAGTGGGTGTACAGCCTCCAGGCGCCGAAGGGGGCCAAGGTCAAGAGCACCGAAGAAGTGGTGGACGAGACCACTGACCCGCCGGAGATCGACGATATGAGCGGCAAGTATTATCCGCACCTGACTCACGCCAACTTCTCCAAAGCCTTCCTGCTCAAGATGATGACCGCCTGGCAATATGCCTGGCTGGTAATGAATGAGGGCTACTACTTCGCCATCATGCGCAGGTTCGGCCGTGAGTTGGCCGACGAATGCGAGGCGGCGGCCTGGCTGCGGGTCGCCGAGCGCACCAACAAGCGCTACGCGCCGGTGGGCGAGTTCAAGCTGGAGACGGTCACTGACTCCCTCAAGGTCCTGCAACTGACCATGGACAGCACCATGGGCTACTTCCCGGCGAAGTACGACATCAAGAGCCCCAACCACGTCGTGATGAAGATCGGCAAAGGGAAATGGCCGGAGTACATGGAGAAGGCGGTGCTGCAGAGAACGCCGCCCATGTACCACGCGGGCGGAGCGCCGATCCTGCAGAAGTACCTGGTCAATCCCAAGATCAAGGTCACGCCGGCACGGGTGCCGCCGCGGAATGAATACGACGACATCGACTGCGAGTGGGATCTGAAGCTGGAATAGTCAACCCCCTTGCCCGTCCTTTGTGAGGGTGCATCGCAATGCGCCCCTACCCCCACCCACCGAAGGAAGGAGACTGGGGACACCCCAGACCCCGGCAAAGAGGCTTCGCCCCTCTGCGCACCCACGTCCCGTTGTTGATGTCATTGCGAGGAGTCCGCCTGAGGCGGGCGATGCGACAATCTCGGGGGGAGGTGGCCCATTCCCCACCACTCCCTCACACCCCCTGGATTCCCGCTTTCGCGGGAATGACAAACAGTACCTAGACGCTGATGGGGTACTTCCCATACTTGTGGGCAGCCTCCACCATCCACTTCAGCCGGAGCGGGTCCACCGCCGGATGGGAGTGCGACGTCGACAAGATGTATCCTCCGCCGCGGGCGGCATCGTGTATCGCCTTCTTGACCGCGTCTTCCACTTCCTGCTGCGTGCCTTTCACCACCAGGTAAGAGACGTCCAGGTTGCCGATCAGCACCAGCTTATGCCCCACCTGTTCACGGACCTTGCCCAGCTCCATGCCCGCCGTGGGCTCCATGGTGATGATGCCGTCGAAGCCCCACTCGACGAACTTGTTCAGCAGGGCATAGATGTTCCCGCAGCAGTGGAAGACGAACTTCTTCTTGTGCTGGTGCACCAGATCGGCCACGCGCCGGTAGCTCTCGCCATAGAGCTTCTCGATGAGCTCGGGCCGCATGAGCGGGCCAGTCTTCTGCCCCAGGTCGTCCCCTCCCAGCACCACCTCCACGTCGGACTTCATCACCGCCTCCAGGTTTCGGAGATAGAGGTCGGTCTGGAAGGCGATCACCTTCTTCACAAACTCCGGCTTCTGATAGATGAGTTTGGTGAAGTTCACGAACCCGATCGGCTGCCAGCTGTTCTCGAACGGGCCCGGCGCCGCGTAGCCGATGGGGTAGATGCGGTCGCCGTAGTTCTTCACCAGTTTCCGGTGGAAGGCCGCTACGTTCCGCAGCATCATCTCGAAAACGGGCGCCTTCTCCGCGACCCATTTCTCCCACTTCTCCTCCGTGTCGCACAGGGCACGGCTGTAGTTGACGTTCATACTGCCGTCTTCGTCCGCCCCCAGGTCCCACACCCGCCCGTAGGGATCGTTCCACGACCAGCCCACTGAAGCTTGCGGGTCCTTGGTCAGTTTCATGAGGGCGTAGATGGTCCAGTTGGCGTCGAATCCCAGCTTGATCGCCGCTTCCATGGCCCCGGCGGTATTGCCATAGTACATGTTGGTCCAGAAGCGGTTCGAGTTCAGCAGGTTCTTGATCTGGCTGGCCATTACTGGCTTCTGCAGCATGCCCACGAAGTCGGCCGGCTTCTTCTCCAGGATCTTGTTGACCGTGGCCGGGTCCATGATCAGTCCCATCACCGGGACCTGATCCGGCTCCTCATGGTTCATCGCCGTCAGAAAGCGTTCCTTGAAGTTCATCTTACGGCGCTCCACTTCTTAATCATGTCCAGGCCGGTGATGGCGTCCGGCGCAAAGGCATCCGCCGCAGCGTTCTGGGCCGACCTCTCCGACAGCGCGGCGCCGCCGATGACGACCTTCACCGTGTCTCTGACACCCTGCTTCTTCAACTCATCGACGACCTTCCCCAGCTCTTTTTCGGTGGAAGTCAGCAGGCAGGACATCCCCAGAGCCAGAGGCTGGTGCTCCTTCACGGCGCTGACGAACTTGGCCGTCGGCACGTCGATCCCCAGATCGATCACCCTGAAACCGGAGGTGCGGGCGTAGTTGATGAAGATGTTCTTCCCCAAATCGTGCAGGTCGCCGGCCACGGTGCCGATGACGATGGTTCCCTGTGACTGCGAGTCTTCGGCCTGCATCAGCGGCGACAGCCGGGCCATGATCTCTTTGGCGATCTCGCCGGCGTAGACCAGCTCAGCCAGGAACCATTCCCCTTCCTGGAACTTCTTCCCCACCACCTGGAGGGCCTGGGTGACCGCGTCGACCGCCTCTTTCACCGCCTCTTTGTTCTGCCCGTTGACCACGGCGTCGGTGGCCTTCAGCGCGGCATCCATTTCCAGCGCCAGCATCCCGTTTCTCAACTGCTCGATGATGTCATCCGGCATCCTCAAGCCTCCTGGTCAAGATGGCTGGCGGTCTGTTTGAGATGAGGGGGAGTATCACGCCAGCAATTCGTGGCCATCATACCGGGCAAGGGAATGGCCGTCAAATCCCCAGGGAAACTGGGGTGTGCAGAGAAGCAGTCCGCCTCAGGCGGACCGATGGGCTTGGAGTCTCCCTCAATTCCTCTCAAACGTCCCCCATAACTGGGGGACCGAGGGGGTGGAAGAACCAGCTCATGGAGTGCTACGCTTTGTCGTGGCCACGGAACCCA
>DAIQQD010000224.1:0-3640 GCA_036787015.1 Chloroflexota bacterium | reverse complement strand
TTCTGAACGCATTTCCCATAGCTCTGGCCGCCGCGCTTCTTGCAGGAAAAACAGGCCTGGCAGCCTCTCATGGCAAGTTGACTCAATGGAACGAACTCCGTCTTGGCTCCCTGGGAAGTCGCTCCTTCCAGTGCTTTGCGGAGGAGCGTGGCAGTGGTGCCATTCTTCCGGGGACTGCCGTTGAAGGCGATGATGTTCATGCAGCATACTCCATTCGTGCAGTCTTGTTGCCTGTATTCTATGCCCTGAGCGGAGGGCGGGGCAAACATCAGGCCGGTGGCGTTGGATGCCGGAATCTGTGCTGCTGGAGATGGTGCCGCTATCGGGTGCAGGTCTGGTTAGGACGTGCTAGTATCTGTCATGGTAGGAAGTGAAGGGATAGGCGAGAGATGGGTGACCTGATAGAGGCAATGAAGAGACGGGTCTCGGTCCGATCGTACGCGGACCGGCCGGTAGAGCAGAGCGTGAAGGACAAGATCCGCGGTCTGCTTGAGGTGCATAACATGGGTCCGTTCGGCAACAGAGTGAGGCTCGGCCTGATCGACCTTTCGGATATGGAGCAGGCTGAGACGCGGCGGCTGGGAACCTACGGGTTCATCACAGGCGCCAGGCTCTATGTTGCCAGCGTCGGCGGCGGTGGCCCGGGTGCTATGCAGGACGCTGGATACTGCCTCGAGCAGGTGATAATCAGGATCACGCACCTTGGCCTGGGCACGTGCTGGCTTGGGGGTACATTCAAGCGAGCGAGTTTCGCCGAAAGATTGAGCCTGTCGAATGACGAGGTCATTCCGGCCATCAGCCCCGTAGGGCATGCACGCGACAGAAGGACAATCAGGGAACGGGTGCTGAGAAGCTTCGTCGGAGCTGACCAGCGGAAGCCATGGGCGGTATTGTTCTCTGAAGGCGCCATGGACAAGCCTCTGCCAAGAGAGGCGGCTGGTGATTATGCCACGGCGCTGGATTGCCTGAGGTTGGCGCCGTCGGCCTCCAATATGCAGCCCTGGCGGATTGTGAAATCGAAAGAAAGCAACGTGTTTCATTTCTTCCTGAAGCGAACGCCGGGCTACGGGAAGTTCCTGAGAGGCTTGGATCTACAACTGGTGGACATGGGAATAGCCATGTCTCACTTCGAACTGGCCGCGCGTGAGACCGGGCTGGACGGAACCTGGAAAGCCGGCGATCCTGGCTTCGGCGGGAACGAAGCCGAGTATGTTATCTCCTGGGTTGGAAAGTAGAAGCTCGCCGAGTGACGCGTAAGTTAACGCCCGGCAGGTGATCTGCGAGATGCTGGCTCCTGCAGGCGTTGGCGGGCAGTACTGGACGATAGGCGGAACTTCTAGCTTCGGACCGGCCTTCAGCCTTGCAGACTGGTGTGACCTGCCCCGGAGAGAACACCCCGGCTGAGATGCTGGACTCTGCAGCTGCACCTTAATGGCCGGGCTTCCAGCGAGTCGAAGGCTCGATGCAGGTCTAGGAGATGCGCCGGTAGCGATTCACGGCCAGCGTCAGGAATACCACCAGGATCCCGCCAATCCAGGCCAAGGACTTCCACAAGGGGGGCCATATCGGCCCGCCTATCTCCTCGCCCAAGCTGAGTGCTCGCATCGCATCGGTGGTAACCGTCACCGGGTTGATTTTGGCGAAGGCTTGCAGCCAACCGGGCATGCTCTGAACGGGCACAAACATCGAGCTGGCAAAGACGATGGGGAAGACCCACACGAATCCGGCCACCTGGGCCGTCTCCACGTCTTTCACGGACATGCCGATGAAGGCGGAGATCCAGCTGAAGGCGAAGCCGAAGAGGACAGACAGCATGATAGCGGCGACGGCAAACGGGAATCCGTTCTGGAACCGGAAGCCGATGGCGTATCCGACTCCTACCATGAGCACCGCCAGGAAGGCGTACCGGAAGGTGTCCGCCAGCGTGCGGCCGGCAAGGACGGCGGCACGGGACATGGGCAGAGAGCGGAAGCGGTCGATGATGCCGCGCGAGAGGTCTTCGGCCAGGCCGACGCTGGTCTGAGTAGAGCCGAAGACGACTATCTGCACCAGGAAGCCCGGCAGCAGGAACTGGATGTACTTCATGGGCATGGGGCCGGTGTTTATGGCGCCGCCGAAGACGTAGGTGAACAGCAGCAGAAGCATCACAGGTTGGATCGTGGAAAAGACCAGGAGTTGAGGCAGGCGGATAATGCGCAGGATGGTGCGCCACGTTATGACCAGCGTGTCCGGGATGGTCCAGGCCAAGGCAGAGAATCGCGAAGTCGTCTCCATGCTCATCGTTTTCGCCCCCTTCCGTGTTGATGGGCTTCACCCGGGGTGCCCTCCGGCTTACCCTCTTCGACCGGGCGCCCCGTCAGCGCCATGAAGACGTCATCCAAAGTGGGGGGCCTGAGCGTCACGTCGTAGAGCGTGATTCCGCGCGCATCAAGACGGCGCACCAGCTCCGGCAGAATGGCCGTGCCGTCAACCACCGGCAGGCTGAGCTGCCCGGTCTTCTCATCGACCTGAAGCTTGCCGTCACCGAACGTGGACAGAACCTCTCCGGCTGCGGTCGACTGTGTGCGGTCAGTGAGACGGAGCTGCACTAGCACGTCCCCGCCACAACACTCCTTCAGGTATTTCGACGTGCCGGCCTCGATGATGTGGCCATGGTCGATGACGGCGATGTAGTCGGCCAGGCGGTCGGCCTCTTCCAGGTACTGAGTGGTCAAGAGCACGGTGGTGCCTTCTTTGACCAGCCCGGTGATGATGTCCCAGAGAGCCATGCGGCTTCGTGGATCCAGGCCGCTGGTCGGCTCATCGAGAAACAGCACCGGCGGCCGCGCCACCAGGCTGGCTGCCAGGTCCAGGCGTCGGCGCATCCCCCCCGAGTATGTCTTCACTCTGCGGTCGGCAGCGTCCGTCAGTTCAAATCGCTCCAAGAGTTCGCCTGCCCTCAGTCGGGCCCGGGCGCCGCCGATGTGGTACAGCCGGCCGACCATCTCCAGGTTCTCCCGGCCGGTGAGGTTCTCATCGACGGCCGCATACTGTCCCGTGAGGCCGATCAGGGATCGCACCGCTGCCGCTTCGCGCACGACGTCGTGGCCGGCCACCTCGGCCCGACCGGCATCCGGGCGCATCAGCGTGGCCAGAATGCGGACGAAGGTTGTCTTCCCGGCTCCGTTCGGGCCCAGCATGGCCATGATGGTGCCTGGCTGGACGGAGACGTCGACACCGTCCAGGGCCTTGACCTTGCCGAAGGCCTTCTTCAAGCCTTCAGCCAGGATAGCCGGGCTCCCGCCGGCGCTTTGCGACACAGTGGAATCAGGAGCCTGAGTCATCGTTTCCCCCTATCTGACTGACTGGACCGGCGGAACGGGGCCAACAGTCGGGACTGCTGGATCTGAGATTGCGGCGGCTTTGGCGCGGATGCCAGGAGATGTTACCGCCGCATGATGCCAGTGTCAACAAGCCTTTGTGATTGATCGGCAGTGTCCGCGACCTGCCACTCACATTCGCACCACATCTGCATGCAAGACGAGGTCGGGTGTTATAATCTCGTCCGGGTTCTCTTACATGGTCAGTCGATGGTCGTGGAGGTGACGGGCATGGAGAAGGTGTGCAAGGTGTCTGATGTTCCAAAGGCGACGATGAAAGG
>DAIQQD010000223.1:0-3645 GCA_036787015.1 Chloroflexota bacterium | reverse complement strand
TGGGGCCGCTTTGGACAGGAAAACAGCGGGCAGTTGAAGGGCAAGTTCGGCCCGCTGGGTGTCTCGGAGCCCTTTGAAGATCAAGAGTTCTAGCCCGATCAGGGTGCAGTTGGTGTCGAGCCTGCCCAGGTTGACTGGGCGGGCTCGATTCGTTTTCGGCTGGCTCAGCATGCTGGGGCCATGGAGTGAGGCAGTCTGATTCCTGTGGAGACAATGCTTCGCCTTGACAGTGAAGAGAAGCACCGATATCATTCCAGAGGCTGCCGTGAATCGAAGGAATCAGCTGCTGATGTCCTCGATATCTCACGAGAAGCCAACTTCGACAGCGGAAGCCTTATCGTCAATTGGGGGGGATCATGAAAACGCTGGTTACCGGAAGCACGGGGTGTGTCGGCACTGGTCTTGTGGAACGCCTGTTGGCCAAGGGTTACGAGGTCCGGGCCCTGGCCCGCAAGACGTCCGATCTGAGCTACCTTAAGACCACCAAGGCCGAGATTGTCTTCGGCGACGTCACGCAATTCGATACCCTGGTGCCCGCGGTGCAGGGCATCGATATCGTCTTCCATTGTGCAGCCAAGGTCACCCCCGGCTGGGGGCCATGGTCCGAGTTCGAAGCCATCACCGTCGAGGGCACGAAGAACATGCTGAAGGCCAGCGCTGAGGCGGGGGTCAAGCGTTTCCTGCAGGTCAGCTCGGTCACCACCTATGGTGACGCAGGCCAAAAGGGAGATGTCCGCGTTGACGAGAACACGCCCTGCGAGGCGCAGAAGACCCCGGCATCTTACTACGACTATGCCAAGCGCCTGGCGGACGAGGCCTGCTGGGAGTACCACAAGCAGGGCAAGATCAAGGTGTCTATGATCCGAATCGGGATCGCCTACGGGCCCAGGGATCGGCTGACGGCTGACCGGTGCTATATCCAGACGTTGATTCCAATAGTGGCTTGGCCGGGCAAAGCGAACCCGCGCTTCGCGGTGACGCACACGAAAGACGTGGCGGAGCTGGCCATCCTGGTGGCCACCAGCGACAAGGCCATCGGCCAGGTATACAACGTGGCCGGGCCGGAGGCCGTCAGGATGAAGGAGGTCACCAGGGCCGTGGCCAAGGCCCAGGGCGGCCCCAAGATCCTCATCACCGTGCCCTTTACCCTTGCCTATGTGGGCGCGGTGATCATAGAGAATGTCGCCAAGTTGATGCGGACAAAGAGCACGCCGTTCCTCAACCGGAACATCATGCTGCAGCTGGGCAAGGAGGGCCATCTGGATGGCACCAAGGCTAGAACCGAGCTGGGATGGGTGCCCCAGATATCACTCGAAGAGGGAACCAGGCAGTACGTGCAGTGGCGCCGGAACAGGAAGAAGAATCCGTGACCCCTTGGCCGTCTCCCACTTAGCCAGAACGGAAGCCCCAGAGCAGTGGAAGCAGCCTCGAGATCTAAGCGATCAAGGCGGCTGGTTAGTCCACAAGCCGGTTAATGGCTACTTTTTCACTACCACCAGGCAGTTGGCCATGATGTCGTGCAGGCCCTGCTTCTTCTCCGTGAAGGCGATCATGAGGTAGCCGATGAATAGTATGATCTGTGAGATAATCTTGGCAAAGTATCTTCCAGTCGCCCGGCCGAACGAGATCCGCTGCCCGTTCATGTCAGTGACCACAATGCCCAGCACGAGCTTGCCCAGCGTGGCTTGGTACTTTGAACTCTCCATGAACGCGTAGTACAGCCATGCCAGCACGAAAGTCAGGGCGCTTGCGATGCCAACGCGGGTCAGGTATCTGATCAAGTCGTCGGTCGTGGCATCGGGTTCCAGGCCCGCGGAGAACGGGGAGATACCCAGCGGCAGCTGTACGAGGAAGTTGATGGGTGCCATGATAAGTCCATCTATGATGGACGCGGCGAACCGCCTCCAGAACCCGGCGTATTGAACTGCTGCAGGTAATGCCGCTGCGCTAGTGGTTGTTGCGGGGCTGGCCTTCTGAAGCGTCGTTCCGCACTTGTCACAGAAAGCAGCCTGGTCGTCGACCTGTGCTCCGCATTTGTGACAGTACATACTGGTTCCTCCCGTTGCCAAGATCTGACTGTTGAGAGGGATTCTATCACCTCTGATCAAATGGTGCACTATGTGGGCAAGGAGACAATTGCGGATCAATGGTCAGCGGGGTCCGGTGCCGGCTGAGGTCGCCCCTTGAGCATGAAGGCTAGGATTCCCGTGGCGACCAGCATGGCCATGAGTATGTAGAAGCCAGTGGAGTAGCTTCCAGTCTGATCATAGATGAAGCCCATCGCATAGGGGGCCGTGGCCCCGCAGAGTTGCCCGATAGCCGTGCTGACCCCGACCAGTTGTCCCAGGGATTCCAGCCCGAACGTCTGCTCCAGGATGCCGAGCTGGGCCGGGACCCGGATGCCGTGACAGACGCCGTAGCAGAAGGCGAAGGCGTAGAGCATCCAGGCCCCGTTCAGGAACAGCAGCCAGGGCAACGAGAGCGCCATGCCGAACACGGCCAGACCCAGCGCTCTGCGCCAGCCGACAGCACCTGATACGAAGCTGGAGATGAGCCGGCCCGGAATGGAGAAGCCGCCGATGAGGCCGAGGGCGGCGGCAGCGACGGCGTCCGATATCCCCACGTCGGTGGCGTGGGGGGCGAAATGCACATTGACGGCTTGAAAGGAGAAGATGGCCACGGTAATGATGAAGGTTATGCTCAGGAATGTGACCATCATGGCTCGGCTTGCCGGTCTGCGGCGCGCAGGGGATGGGTCGGCTGCCTCAGGGCTTGCCGGAGAGAGCGGCGCCGTTCTTGCCTGAGGAGCCGGCCTGATCAACAGTGCGGAAACAAGCACTATGGCAGACATGATGATGCCAACATAGAGGAAGGCGTCTCTCCATCCGTAAGCGCTGATGAAATGGTTGATCAGCGGGGCAAAGATGATGGCCCCGGCGCCAACACCGGTGGTGGTGACGGCCAACGCCAGGCTGGCCCTCTTGTGACCGCTGAACCACCTCATCACGGTGGTGGTGGACACGGACCACATGGGCCCGGCGCCCAGTCCGGCGATGAAGAGGAACAGGCGGAGCTCGTTGACGCTGTCCGTCTGGCTGCACAGCGCGATCGCGGTTCCGGAGATGACTGCCGTGGCCAGCAGGATGGGGCGTGGGCTGATCCGGTCGCCCAGCCGGCCTCCGATGATCAGGGATATGGCGTGCCCGATGAGAAAGCAGGTATAGGCTGATGAAGTAAGGGCGCGGCTCCAGCCGAATTCGGACTCCAGTGGCTTGAAGAAGACGCCGAGGGACCAGAAGGTCTCGCCCAGGGTCAGGGTCGCCAGGAAGCAGGCGAAGACCACCACCCAGCCGTAGAAGAACCCCGGCTTCTTCTCTTCAGTGTTCAAACGGGCTGTCCTTCAAACGGGCCGTCAGAGCCTCCCGCTATTCACGCTCAGCGACTGCCCGGTGATCATCGCAGCCCGGTCGGAGGCCAGGAAGATGATAGCCTCGGCCACCTCATCCGATTCGGGGAACCGTCCCAGCGGGTAGTTGTGGGCGTAGCCCCCGGCCAGGCCTGCCGAGCCCGGGGTACTGACCAATGCCGCGTTCACCACGTTGATACGCACGCTGGAAGATCCTACCTCCTTGGCCAGGCAGGTGG
>DAIQQD010000222.1:3164-3656 GCA_036787015.1 Chloroflexota bacterium | reverse complement strand
AACTGCGACGGACGCTACAACATGCCGGACGGCGAGGTATTCACCGGCCCGGTGGAGGACAGTGTCGAAGGCCACGCCTTCTTCTCCTATCCGGCCATCTACGGAGGGCGCGAAGTCATCGGCGTCAGGCTATGGTTCAAGAAGGGCCGCGTGATAAAGGCCACTGCGGAGAAGAACCAGGATTTTCTGTTGAAGACACTGGACACCGATCAGGGATCGCGTCTAGTAGGGGAGTTCGCCATAGGCACCAACGAAGGCATAACCCGCGCCACGAGAGAGATCCTATTCGACGAGAAAATCAATGGGAGTTTCCACATGGCGCTGGGCGCCGGCTACCCGGAGACCGGCAGCAAGAACGAATCGGCAGTTCATTGGGACTTGGTCAGCGATCTGCGCCACGGCGGCCAGATATGGGCAGACGGCCAGTTGCTGTACAAGGATGGCAAGTTCGCCATCGAGTTCTAGGGGCGTTCGTCTGAGGGAGCAGCGACA
>DAIQQD010000222.1:0-3154 GCA_036787015.1 Chloroflexota bacterium | reverse complement strand
ACTAGCATGGCAGAGATGAAGGATGTCGTGGCCAAGGTCATATCTCAGAAGGGCACCTGTGCCCTTGGACTTAAGGTTGGCGATGAGTTCCTGATCGGCCAGACTACCCCATCAGGGATGTGTGCCTGGGCCTTCTGTGCTCTGTGGCCCTTCGCCACGGTTTTGCAGGCGGGTGCTTCCTTCCCTTGGGAGGGCGTGAGAGACAAGGCTACGGTGGCCTGTCCTGATTCCGAGAATCCGGTGGTCTTTGAGCTGAGACGGCGCCAGGCGTAGTTGCGCCACTGACTCAACAACAGGGACTGGTTTCTGAAATCACCGAGAAGCTTTGGAGGCTGGGCTAAGCCTCTTCTTTCAGCCCCCTGGAATCCCCCAGTCTTGGGGGATAAGAAAAGGGAGATTATCTGAGGGACACCCTCAGACTCCTGGCAGCGTCCCGCTGCACCTTGATCCCGTTCCTACGAGCGCCCTCTGCGCCGGTGTTCTCCCTCTCCATCGTCCGGGTAGACCCGAATGGCCGCCTCCCCCTTCACCGGACACCGGTGCTCGCAGAGGCCGCAGCCGATGCACCGACTCCTTACGACCACGGGCCGCCGGACAACAATCTCCACCCCTTCGTCGTTGGTGACCGTCATGTCATCCAGCTCGATGGCCTTTTCGGTCAGGGGACACATCTCCTGGCAGACGATACAGTTGACGTTCTGTGACCATGGAATGCAGCGGTTCTCATCTATCTCGGCCTTGCCGATGACTGTCTGTTGCTTCTCAGGCAGTGATAGCTTGGGAATGGCGCCCGTCGGGCAGACCTCTCCGCAGCGGTTGCAGGTGTAGTCGCAGTAGCCCAGCCGCGGCACCACCATCGGCGTCCACGTGCCGTCATAGTCCGCGCCCGTCCCGCTGGGGTGGATGGCGCGGGTGGGGCAGATGTTGACACAAGCCCCGCAGCGGATGCACTTCTTCATCACATCGTCTTCCGAAGTGCCGGGCGGTCTCAGTCGTCTCTGCTCCGTGCCGCGCAGAAGGGGTGCCAGGCGCAGCAGGGCCACGCCGGCCAGCATGATGCCGAATGACCCGAGCACCTGCCGCCGGGTCAGGCCCTCCAGCTCCGGCTCGGCCGGCTGCGTCTGCCGTCGCACCGAGATAGCCCGGGCGGGGCAGTCCTCGACACACTTCAGGCATAAGGTGCATTCGGCCGGGTCAGAAGCGTAAGCCTTCTCAGAATCAATGGCGTTCACCGGGCATTCCCGGGCACACCGCCGGCAGGAGTTGCATTTCTCCTGATCGACAGTGCGCCGGAGGAGTGAGACACGCGACACCAACCCCAACAGGCCGCCGAGCGGGCAGACATAGCGGCACCAGAAGCGCGGCCGGATGGCGTTGAGCGCCAGAATCCCGACGAATACCACTATCAACGCGATACTGGGGACGAAGTAGGGTTCCGCTGCGGGCAGCAGCGTGCCACGTATGAAGTTATCGAAGCCATCGAGGAATCCCCGAAACGCATCGTAGCGGTAGAGGTAAGTCTCCGCGCGTGTCACCAGCCAGTTCATCCCCGGGATGAGGCCGGAGGCCAGCGTGCGGAAGAGAATTGTGACGGGATCGAGTACGAGCAGGCTCAGAGTGCCCAGCAGCGCGCCCAGAAGGACAGCCGCCAATGTCAGGTACTTCACGTGCCTCCAATGTGATAAGCGGCCCGGGGCGTTGCGAAGGCGGCGCAGGCTGGTCCACTCAAGTAACGTTCCCAGCGGGCAGACCCAACTGCACCAGCCCCGGCCCAGCACCGAGGCCAAGCCGATGGTCAGGAGGCCCAGAAGCATGGGTAAGATGAAGCGCTTCTCGGCCAGCATGGCGGAGAGTCCGGTCAGCGGGTTCAGGTGGAAGAACAGATCACTGGGCAAGAAGGTGTCAGCACCGACCCGACTGCCTATGAGCAAGTAGAGGAAGAGCACCAGGAGCAGGATTTGGACTGAAAGCCTTGTCCAGCGCCATTTGCGCCGCGTCTTCTTCGGTGCCAAGCTGTGCTGCCCCTATACCGCTATCTCTTCCATCTTAATGCTCGACAGATCCATGGTGCCCAGACCCCTCTGCGCACTGGCGCGGATCGTTGATACGTCTGCACCAGTCAAACCGAGGAGGGTGGCTGCATAGGCATCCGCGGCCACTATGTCGTGGCTGGCGATGATGGTGTTGGTCTGCTTCACCCATTCCAGTTTGCCACCCGTCGGGCCGTTCTGCATCAGAGTCCGCACCCCGTCCACCAAAGTCAGATCGGGTCGAATCAGAGTGGCAAGGTCGGGCAGCTTCTGACTCATATCTGTGTGGAACTCTCCACGTTTTAGAACAACGCCAAGAAGGTTCTTCATGCCCAGAGATGCCCGAGTCAGGCCGTGATGCTTCGCGATCGGTACATCAATAAGAACGTCACAATCCAAGACATCTTGATATATGAGCCAATGGGTGATCTTCCGTCCCAGAGGGATTGTTGTGTCTTGGAACTTCATGGTGGCCATCACTTCCATCTCTCCGCCAGCCGTGCGCACCGCTTCAGATATGCCGCTGGTGACGTAGGCCTCCTCGGCTCCTCCACTGAACGGGTGGTCCATCACTCTGACACGTTTGGCACCGGCTCCCAGACAGAGAGTCACCAACGCGGCAACTACCTCTGGATTGGTGGTGGCGGCGTACTCGGGCGTGCGGTTGGATACGCAGATGTTGGGCTTGATAATGACGTCGTTGCCGGGTTTGACGAAGCGTTCGATGCCGCCAAGGGCGCTGACGGATCTCTGCACTAGAGTGGTCGGGTTCTCACCTCTGGCGACGGCCAGATAGGCGGCGCCGGCTGGTGGGGGGGAGGGTGGTGTGACATTGTCACCTGGCAGGTCCGGGGTCTCCTCTTTGGAGCAACTCAGTAGAGACAGCAGAGCGGCAGTCGCCAATGCGCCGCCGCCCAAGGTCAGCATCCTCTGCAAGAATTGGCGTCTGTCAATAGTGCTCATCTTCGCTGCACCTCCGGTCGGATGAGATTCTGGTGGTGGCAGGAGCAGTGGTCGTAGCCTGATTCTACCCTGTACCGCTCGAAAGGCAAAACGCATCCGTGCCGTTGCATCTCTGTCCGCGAGTGTCAACTCACCGCTCACGGCAGCAGACAATAGCGCCT
>DAIQQD010000221.1:0-3656 GCA_036787015.1 Chloroflexota bacterium | reverse complement strand
GCCCAATAGAGTGGCGGTGCGGTTTCAGCTCCACCCTCAACTCTGCCTCTTGGCATCCATGAAAGCCTGGAAAGCCTCGCGCGAGCTGTAGGTGAGCTTCAGTCCGGTCGTCCTGACGGCCTTCTCGGCACTGACTAGTATCGGGTACTTCAGGAATTCGAGCCCGCCGACCGCTGACTTCTGCTGGATACGCAGAGCCCAAGTGAAGCGTATCAGAGGTGACCAGATCCACGACGGGAGGCCGAGCGATGGTTTGCCGGCGGCCCTACGCATGTCGCTGTAGCTCACGGATCCCTCGGCGCCCGCGTTGAAGACCCCGGCACGCCTCTCCCTGAGCAAGGTTACCACCAGCTTCACCAAGTCCGGCCCATACATGAATTGCCAGGCCGGGTCATACCCCAGAATATGTATTGTCACCGGCATGAAAAGGACATCAAGCCCGGAGGTGGCGGCCCCCGGCCCGATCACTGGAACGACGCGCACAACGGTCACACATTGGCTCGGGTGGACCTTCGCGTACTCCTGGAACATCAGGTCAACCTCGGCTTTGTGTTCGGCATACGGGAAACCGCGGACAGGCCTGAGTGGCTGATCTTCAGTGATCATCGGAGGATTGTCGCGGTGTGCCCCGTAGACGGTATGGCTGCTCATCAAGAAGAGGGCCTCGACCGAAGTCGCTTCACAAGCCTGCAGGAGACTCTGGCTGCCACCTATGTTGATGCCGTGGGCGTCGATGTAGGTTGTTGGCGGGATGACGAAGGCCAGGTGTACTGCTGTGTCCACTTTGCTTTGGGCGAATATGTCAGCCAAGGGTTCGCGCACGTCTCGGGAATAGAACTTGAGCTTGCTGCTGGAGTAGCTGGGCGGCTTGATGTCCACGCCGACAACAGTCTCCACTTCCTTGTCCTGATCCAACTGTTTGAGGATTTGGATACCCAGATAGCCCGAGATCCCCGTTACAGCAACGCTTCTCACTTGTGCCTCCTTGAGTCGCCTCTACCGGGGTACGCCCTGTGCGCGTGGCTCGCCGTTTGGAGCCCACAAGGAGCAGGTTCTCCTATGCGGATCCTGGCAAAGAGGAGTACAGTAGGCCTGGATTGTGCCTCATATCTGGGTGAAACACTCGATGTCGTGGATCGTGCCCCTTCGCGACTCCTTGAATACCGCCCTCACCCTGGCACCTACAGTGATCTTCTTCTCGTCGCTTTCATCCAGCCAGTGCATCAGGCAGGTGTCTGCCCCATCCAGCTTCACGTAGATATCGGTCCGGGGTACCTTTATCGGCTTCCCAGTGTTGGGGTCAATGTAGGGTAGCTTCACCACCGTGAATGCGTAGATGGAACCCTCGGTGCCGAGGTCCACCCACTGGTCCATAGGTCTGAAGCAGCGCCCACATACCTCCCTGGGGGGCACGTAGACCCGACCACAACCTGAACACTTGACGCCCAGGATCGTCTTCTTGTCCCTCAACCCTAGGAGGAACCGGCTCATGTAGTGTCCACAATGCCAGTAGTAGACATGCTCAGCCTCGCCAGAGGTGATGTCCAGCAGTTCATTGTGTTCAGCGGCTCTCGTGTCCTTCATGTCCTGTCCTCCCACACCGATCTAGTACTTGCTACACTGCTCCTGTCCGTTGTATCTCCTAGACGGAACTCTTCAACCCCCTTGTCCCCCACTCTTGGGGGAATATGAAGAGACGCAGAGGGGCCTCGCCCCTCTGCACGCCCCATATCCGATCAGAAGCATCCAATAGTCCCCTTTTCTGCCCGACAGTGCGACCGCGAGTCCATCATAATGAAATGCTATGGAGCACTACGGTTTGGTCGATCTCAGGACGGTAGCCTCGAACCAGTAGCAGGATCCAAAAGCGGTTGCCATGGCTGTCCTGACATCGCTCACTTGTCTTTCCCCGGCTTTGCCCATGATCTGGAGCGCTGCTTCTCCGATCCGGATCAGGCCAGTTGCCCCGATCGGATTCGTTGACATTACCCCACCTGAAGGATTGATCGGCAGTTCCCCATTCATATCAAAAACGCCTTTCCTAATCAGTTTCGGTGCTTCACCCAGGTCGCAAAACCGCATAAAGTCCATCCAAACGACACCGCAGGTAGAGAAGGGCAGATAGAGCTCCATCACGTCTACGTCTCTCAAAGGATTGGTGATGCCAGCCCGCTGGTAGACTCTGTCTACTGTGGCCTGGCAGGTGGGCATCTTCTCCCAATCATAGTCCCCGAAGTATACGTAGTCGTGGGACACGGCAGTGGCATGCACCCAGGCAGGTCTAGCAGCGATCTTAGGCGCCTTCCTCTCCGAGGCATAGATGACAGCACATGCCCCATCCGATCTGGGACAACTGTCGAGAAGCTTGATCGGCCAGCAAAGCATGGGGGACTTCATCACGTCTTCCACTGTAATGAGCTTTCTTAGGTGTGCGTAGGGGTTCTTGACGGCATTGTTGTGTTCCCTGACCGCGACTAGAGCAGCGTCCTCCTGGGTAGCCCCGAATTGCTTCATGTACATGGCGTACTCGGCCGCATTTGGCCCGATGGCTCCACCGAAGAAATCCCTCTCCAATATCGGATCCGAGCAGGTGCTTATGGCAGCCTGGGTATCCGATTCGGAGTTCTTCTCCCATCCGATGGCCATTACCACGTCAAACAGGCCTGAAGCAACGTGGTAGTAGCCACACGATCCCAGAGTACCGCCAGTGCTGCCGCCCGTGGTGACCTTCATGATGGGTTTCATGAACGCTCCTGAACCATCAACACTCCAACCATCGACAACATTGATGGCCTCAAAGTGATCCATGTTGCCAATCACGATGGCGTCGATATCCTTCAAGCTGAGGGAGGCATCTTCCAGTGCTCTCTTCACCGCCTCATTGATCAACTCCTGACCATTGACGTCTTTCCTCTTGGAGGTGTGGTTTGTCTGTCCTACTCCGACGACGGCAGTTCTTGTACCCATCTCGCCATGCCTCCTAGTTGCTCAGCACCCAGACGCAGTGAGTCTGAGCGCAGATTCCCGTGATGCCATGAGCCACAGCCACCTTTGCTCCCGGCACCTGGCGCCTTCCGGCCTCGCCCCTTAGCTGCAGTACGGCTTCGGCTATTCTGGCCAGGCCGGCAACTTGCACGCTATGTGCGGAGAGGACTCCTCCGGATGGATTGACCGGCAACTTGCCCCCCATCTGGGTCGCACCGTTGTCGATCAGTTGTCCTCCCTGGCCCGGCCCACAAAACCCCAGCCCCTCATACCACATGAGTTCCATATACGAGAAGGCATCATAGACTTCGGCCACATGGATCTCGCGGGAAGGATCCTTGATTCCGGCCATCTGGTAGGCCTTCTTGGCTGCCGTCTCCAGAGGAAGAGAGTGAGTCAGATCCCTCTCTCCCAGACGGTAGGCGTCAGTGCAGTGCGCCACGCCCTTGATCCAGACCGGTTTCCTGGCGGCCTTCTTCTTGACTACCTCCTCTGTAGCCAGGATGATGGCGCAGGCTCCGTCGGAGATGGGCGATGTGTCGAGACGCTTGATGGGCTCCGCCAGCATCGGGGACTTCATTACATCCTCCACCGTGATGTCCAGAGCCACATGAGCGTATGGGTTGTTCTTGGCGTTTCCATGGTTCTTCACCGAAACCTTGGCACACTGC
>DAIQQD010000220.1:0-3688 GCA_036787015.1 Chloroflexota bacterium | reverse complement strand
CCCTCTGGCCGGAACGAAGGCGTCTTCAGCCTGACGTAGCCACAGACGCGGCAGACAAGAGAAGGTCGGCACTTCGCCTGGGGCCCTCTGCCAATATCTGCAGAAGAGAAGGCAGCGCAAACTGGCCACAGACCTATCTGATTCTCAGACAATCGCCGTCTCACCAAAGCACCATATCAGGGTGACGGACTGTCGAGGACGCTTAGAGCCCCGACGTCGTGCGTTCAGTCATGCCGGCTGACAGAGCTCCAGCAGAATCCGATCCGCAATAGGGCGTCTGGTGTATATAGTCAGAGAGCCCGCAGATATATGGCGAAGATGTAGTGGCCAGTTCTGCCCGTAGCAGCAAGTCGGCGGGTGTCAGGCGTTGACGACAGAGGTATACTGCCTGCTAGGATGATTCGCACACCATGTCGTTTATGCCAAACCTGCACCATCGAAGACCCGCTGCTGGCCGTGTCCTTCACATTCGCGCACAGTCCAATCGTCCTGCAGCGGCTGCACTTGTAGAACCCACAGTGTCGTTCTGGGCGAACCGGCAGTAAGGCCAAGACAAGATCATCGCTGGTATGATACTATCACGGCAACACCTATGCAGATACCGCTCTCCAACCCCGATATCTCGGAACTCGAAATAGCCTACGTCACCGGGGTACTCAGAACCCCCAACCTGAGCCTTGGGCCCAAGCTGGTCGAGTTTGAGCAGAAGATAGCCCGGTTTGTAGGGAGAAAACATGCCATCGCAGTCAGCAACGGCACAGCCGGACTGCACTTGATCATCCGAGCCCTGGGGATAGGTGAGGGCGACGAGGTCATCACCAGTCCGTTCAGCTTTGTGGCTTCCGCCAATTGCCTGCTGTTTGAGAGAGCAAAGCCGGTCTTCGTCGATATCAATCCTCAAAGCTTCAACATAGATGTCACCAAGATTGAGCAACACATTAACCCCAAGACAAAGGCCATCTTGGGAGTGGATGTGTTTGGATTCCCTGCTGACTGGGACGAATTGGAGATGATAGCAAAGAAGCACAACCTCAAGCTGATAGAAGATAGCTGCGAAGCCCTGGGAGCCGAGTACAAGAGAAAGAACGCCGGGAGCTTTGGCGACGCGGCCATCTTCAGCTTCTACCCCAACAAACAGATGACCACCGGCGAGGGGGGTGTCATCGTTACTGATGATGGCGAAATGGCCAGGCTATGCAGGAGCATGCGCAATCAGGGCAGGGAGGATGGCGATGGGTGGCTCGAACACCAGAGGCTGGGATACAACTATCGGTTGAGCGATATCAACTGCGCCCTGGGCATCGCCCAACTGGAGAGGATCGCCGAGATCCTGGCGAAGAGAGACCAGGTGGCCCGGTGGTACTCTGAGCGGCTGGAGGGGTGGGATGGATTGCGGGTCCCCTACTCATCGTCTACGGCGAAGAGAAGCTGGTTTGTCTACGTTACCCTTCTTTCGGAGCGGTACTCAGCGCAGGACAGAAACAGGGTCCTCGACGGACTGAGTCGAAAGGGAATAGGATGCCGGAACTACTTCGCCCCTATTCACCTCCAGAAATTCTATAGGGAAAGGTTCGGTTGCGGAGAGGGCGATTTTCCAGTCACCGAGTCCGTAGCCGCGAGAACCATTGCCTTGCCCTTCTACAGCAACCTTCAGCAGGGGCAAGTGGAGCAGGTAGTAGATACCCTGAGGCAACTCTTGTGAGACTGCTGCCCGGCCCGAGTCGGGACAGCAGTGGAATCGGGATGGGGGGAATCCGACGGACCAATCCAAGAAACGCCTCCTCAACTTCATAGCCGCGCCAGGGGTGCGCGACAGGCGCATGTATGCCCTATGCGGCATAGAGGCGACGGTAGTAGCCGCCGCAGCCATTATCGCCTTCTTCGTGCGCTTTCCTACCGAAGTAGCTGCCCAGAACCTGACTGAGTTCTGGTGGGTGATTCCCCTGAGCGTAGGCCTGCGTGTCGCTCTGTTCTGGATGTTCGGTCTCTATGGCTGGGTTTGGTACTACATGGGCGTCAGAGAGGTTCTGGACATTGCGGCCGCTGTGTCCGCCAGCTCAGTGGCGCTGGCGGCCGTCGCCCTGGCTGTAACCCGTTTAGCCTTCCCCGAAACCCTGCTGGTGGTGGACTGGTTGATGGTCATGGCCTTGGTGAGCGGCGAGCGCCTCTCCATCAGGTTGTGGCGAGAGCACAACGCCAGACAGTCATCGCTGGTCCTGCGTGAGACGAAGAAGAGGCTTCTCGTTGTCGGCGCCGGCGATGCTGCCGAGATCATCACGAGGGAGATAGGCAATCGTCCATCGCTGGGCTATCAACTGGTGGGCTATGCCGACGATGACTCCCGGAAGTTGGGGCAGACGGTGCACGGTGTGACGGTCCTGGGAACAACCCGGGACATTCCGGACCTGGTGAGCAAGCACAATGTGAATGAGATCATCATCGCCATCCCCTCAGCTTCCGGCCAATCCATGCGACGCATCGTCGACCAGTGTGAGCAAGCCCTGGTCAAGTTCAAGACCTTGCCGGCGCTGCATGAGATTATTGACGGTGAGATGACCTTCAGCCGCATAAGGGAGGTTGAAGTTGAGGACCTTCTGAGAAGAGAACCCTACCGACCTGACCTGAACGGGATTGGTTCGTACATAAAAGGGAGCAGGATTCTGGTCACCGGCGCCGCTGGTTCTATCGGTTCGGAGCTATGCCGCCAGATCGCCACCTTCGATCCGGCCTTGCTCATCATGTTCGACATTGGTGAGAATGGCCTCCACGAACTGGAGTTGGAGATGAACCAGCAACTCCCGAACCTGAAAATGGCGACCGTGATTGGCAACGTGAGGAGCCAAGAAAAGGCCGACGCCATGATGGATCTCTATCACCCCGACATCATCTTTCATGCCGCCGCCCACAAGCATGTTCCCATGATGGAGAAGAACCCGGATGAGGCAGTGCTCAACAACATCCTCGGGACAAAGGTGTGGATAGAAGCCGCTGACCGGCATGGGGTAAAGAGGTTTGTGTTCGTCTCCACCGACAAGGCGGTCAACCCCACGAGCGTCATGGGGGCTACCAAGAGAGTCGCCGGTATGATGGTCCAATGCAAGAGCCGGGAAAGCGCCACCAAGTTCGTGGTGGTGAGATTCGGCAATGTCCTGGGAAGCAATGGGAGCGTGGTCCCTCTATTCAAGAAGCAGATTGCCCGGGGCGGACCGGTCACCGTGACTCACCCGGATATGGTGCGGTACTTCATGACCATAGGTGAAGCGGCCCGCCTCATCATCCAGGCCGGCGCCCTCGGCGACGGAGGAGAAGTGTTTGTCCTCGACATGGGTCAGCCGGTGAAGATCATGGACCTGGCCAGGGACATGATCAAGCTCTCCGGACTGAAGGAGGGTGAGGACATCAGGATTGAGTTCATTGGCATCAGGCCGGGCGAGAAGCTCTACGAAGAACCGCTCACGCAGATAGAAGGGACGACTGCCACCCGGCATCAGGGAATATTCCTCGCCCAAATGGAAGAGGTCGACAAAGAGAGTCTGGGCCGGGGCATAGAGGAGCTGGAGAGACTGGCCTGGAACCGAGACGTTCAGGCGATCAAAGAGAAGCTCAAGGAGCTCGTCCCGAGTTACCAGCCAGACGGACACCAGTGTTGAGAAGGGGGATCATTGTCCTTTCGTGGATCCTGGTAGTG
>DAIQQD010000038.1:11728-13145 GCA_036787015.1 Chloroflexota bacterium | reverse complement strand
ATATCGCGCTTGACATCGGATGAGGGCAGCTGTGATAACATAGCGGTACCAGTCCAGACCCTGTTGCCTTTTCAAGCACCATCACAAGGCTTGAGCCAAGGGGGATGGCTGCCAGCCCGGTACCACGCCACTGGCGAGCGGGTGACTTATGAACCTTGTAGAGTTGGCCGAAGCCAGGATCCGGCATTCCGGCGAATACGTTCACGCCGTATTCGAGGGCCGGGAAATCACCACTGTCGAGACAGAACGCAACTCCAAGAGACTGGCCGCCGCTCTTCAGAGCCTCGGTGTCAAGCGGGGAGACAGGGTGCTTGTCCAGATGCCCAACTGCCCCGAGGTCTTCCAGAGCTTCGGGGCCATCTGGAGAATCGGAGCCGCCGTTGTTCCCGCGAATCACATGATCGGAGCGGACGAGAGCTCCTATATCTACCAGGATTGTGGAGCCAGGACGCTGATCAGCAGCATGGATTTCCTGCCCCGGATAGAGGCCTGCCGGGCTAACGTGCCGGCTCTGAGAAACGTAATACTCGTGGGCGATTCCGTGCCTGAAGGTTACCACTCCCACCGCCAGATTCTGGACGCAAGCCCGGAAGAGACCGGAATAGCCGACGTTCACGACGAGGATATGGCTGCTATCATCTACACCGCCGGAACCACCGGGAGGCCGAAGGGAGTCGTGCACACGCACCGCAGCCTGCGCTTCGCCGGCACCATGTTGAATGACTCCGTCTCTGTGCCTGAAGGCGCGGTGAGCCTCTTCGTGCTGCCAATGTGTCACGTATACGGGATTAGCTGCATGGTGGCGGCCTTCTTCCACAAACACGGCAAAGCCGTCATTCTGCCCTCCTTCACTGTGGACAAGATATTCGAAGCCATACAGACCTACCGGGCCAACTTGTTCGTCGGCGTGCCGACACTGTACGTCTACATGCTGTTGCATCCCGATCCGGCCAGGTACGATCTTAGCTCCATGAAATGGTGGATATCCGGCTCGGCAGCCCTGGCTTCCGACACCTGGCACGGCTTCAAGGAGAAATTCGGTTTCGAGATCATAGAAGGATGGGGGTTGACAGAGACGGGAGCCAGCGGCTGCTGCAACCCACCCGATGGGCCGAAGAAGGTGGGCTCCATCGGCCGGCCCATGCCGGGGGTCGAGCTGAAGATTGTCGACGACCAGGACAGGGAGGTACCCCAGGGCCAGCAGGGGGAGATCATCCTGCGCACTCCGGCCATGATGAAGGGCTACTGGAAGAGACCGGAGGAGACGGCGGAGATCCTGAGGGACGGCTGGGTGCGCACCGGTGACATAGGCTACGTCGACGGGGACGGGTTCTACTTCATCACCGATCGAAAGAAGGACATCATCATCAAGGGCGGCGAGAACATTTGCCCCAGGGAGATCGAAGAGGTTATCATG
>DAIQQD010000038.1:8174-11628 GCA_036787015.1 Chloroflexota bacterium | reverse complement strand
AGTCCGATGCTGTTCGCCATCTTCGCGGAGGAGGTGGGCAAGGTCTGGCCCAGCCTGTTGACGCTCTTCGGCATGGGTATATTGCCCGCCATCTACGTGCCCGTGGCCTCGGACGAAGTGAAGTCCCGGCTGGTTCCGCGGCTCGAGGCAGCGGAGTTCGTCGGGTGCTTCGCCGAGACAGAGCCCGAGGCAGGCTGCGACACGTCGAAGCTGAAGACCACCGCCCGCCCGGTGGGTGACCACTACGTGGTCAACGGGTCCAAAACCTGGATAAGCAACGCCACCATCGCTGACACGGCCTTGGTCGGGGTAACCAACACGGAGACTGGAGCACAGACCTTCCTGCTGATGGAGAAGGAGGTCTCTCCCTGGGAGACCAACGAACTCCACAAAATCGGCTGGAAGGCTTCGCCAACCGGAGAGATGTTCTTCTCAGACTGCAAGGTGCCAAAGGAGAACGAGTTAAGCGTCCTGATGGGCAATGCCCTGAAGCTGGGGCCCCGGATGAAAGAAGTACTGCCGCTGTCCGACGGTTTCCTGAAGCTGCTCACTACGATGGAGCCTTTCACGGCCATGATGACTCTGCCCCGGGCAGGAATGTGCATGGCAGCGTGTGGTATAGCACAGGCGTCCTTCGAGGCCGCGCTCAACTACGCCAGAGAGCGGAAGCAGTTCGGCAAGCCCATCGGCAAGCACCAACTGATCCAGGAGATGCTCTACGATATGGCCGTTTCCATCGAGACCGCCAGGCTCCTGGGTTACAGGGCGGCTGACGCCATCGTGAGAGGCCACCCGGATGCCCGGAGGCTGTCGGCCATGGCCAAGAACTACGGCGGGGAGACGGCCATCAAGGTGACCTACAAAGCGATGCAGATCCACGGCGGCGCCGGCCTAGCCACCGAGATGCCATTGGAGAGGTACTTCCGGGACGCCCGGATGATGACCGTGCCCGATGGCACCAGCGAGATGATGAAGCTGGTGACTGGCTACACCCTGCTTGGGAAGGGCTTCGGCGCCTATAGCTGAGCGTCGCGATTCAGAATCAAGAGCCCCACGCAGCACACGGAGGCTCCACCGTTCGGAGTCCCTGCGCGTCGGCGCTTACTGCTGGCCGGCGGCTGAGCGACTGATGGAGGCATGCAATGGAGAAGATGGTCTATCTTGTCTGGAAACGGGAGGGCGATTCCGACGCCGATTTCAGGGAAAGACTGCTAGAGAAGGTGTCCCGGCAGATCATTGACGCCGGGGCGCGCCATCTGCGAATCGGCGTTGTCGACGAGGATGTGGCCCCAGCTGTCTCGCTCAGAACAGAGGCCAGCAAGCCTCCGATATCCGGGATGCTCTCCGTCTGGGCGGACACGTCCGTCAGGCGCCGACCCTTCGAGAACGCCATCCAGGCGTCGGTGTCCCGGATGGCGGGTTACCTGGTGACCGAGTCTGAACCTATCGTAAACACCAAGCACGTCGCAGCAGATGGCCAGAGAACTACGGGCATGTATCAAGTAGTGCTGTTGAGAAAACCGCCGCGGCTCAGCCACGAACAATGGCTGGAGATATGGCTGGGCAGCCACACGCAGGTGGCCATCGACACGCAGTCAACATTTGGCTACCGCCAGAATGTGGTCGTGCGCCTGCTGACCTATGCCGCTCCTCCATACGACGCCATCATCGAGGAGCTCTTCCCGGCAGAAGCCATGACGGACCCGATGGTGTTCTACAACGCAGTGGGAGATGAGGCCAAGCGGAAGCGGCATGAGAAGACCATGGTTGACAGCGTTGTCCGGTTCATAGACTTCGACAAGATGGACCGCATACCGATGAGCGAGTACACCATGAAGTCGTGATCTTGACAGCAACGGTAGACGATGCTCAGAGCCGTCCTTTTCGACCTGGACAACACCCTCATCCACTTTGGAGAACGCCAGTTCTTTCAGGGCTACATCCCGGCCGTCGCCAAGGTATTCGCCGACGTCATGCCGGGAGACCTGTTCCTAGAGAGGTTGCTGTCGTCAACCGGAATGGTGCTGAACAACAACGGCCAGATGCTCAACGTAGACCGCTTCATGAACGCCTTCTGCAAAGGCTATGAGGCGCAGAGGGAGGAGTTCTGGAAACGGTTCACGGGATTCTACGAGACCGAATACGACCAGTTCCGGTCATTGGCCTCGGTTCCCACGGGAGCCCGTGAGATTCTTCTCCAACTGCGGGAGGGATCGCTCAAGCTGGTGATCGCCTCCAACCCGCTGTGGCCTTCGATCGCCCAGAACAAGCGCCTGGCCTGGGCCGGTCTTGGGGACCTGCAGTTCGACCTGATAACGCACATAGAGAATATGACCTACTGCAAGCCGCGGGTCGAGTACTACCACGAGGTCTGCACGAAGATCGGCGAGTCACCAGAGGGATGCCTGATGGTGGGCAACGATCCAGTCAACGACATGGTGGTCAGCACGATTGGCATGAAGACCTACCTGGTCACCGACAGTGACCCAGCGGGCCTGGAGGTGAGCCGAACGACGTACAGCATGTCCCCTTCCGGCATCCCGAAGCCGGACTTCGAGGGACCACTGCTGGCCGTCCCTGAGGCAGTTCAGGCGTTGATGAGCAACTGACTGTCGCAGGGAGATGACGCCGAGGATACCCCGGTTTCAGAAGAGGGACCTTCTCTTGACTGAACGCCGTCGCTATGCTAGGCTCAGGGGTCGGCAGCAGGGGCGTGGTCTCCTCTTCGGAATGGGCGCGGTAGGCAGGTCCGTGTGCTGTGGGGGAAGAACGGTCGTTGCGAGGGAAGCTGGTTATGTCAACAATAGCCTTCCTTCAACGAGGTGGAACCGTCAGAGGAGTGGCTTCCGTCGTCCTCTTATGCCTGACGGTCGCCGTGCTGGTATCAGTCCCAGCGGTCGACTTGGCTATCTACGCTCACAGGGTGCAATGCTTCAGCGTGCTGTGCTGGCCGCCAAACCAACCCAGCAACCTCTCGCCAGCCGACGGCGAGGAAGGGGTCATCTTGACGCCTACCTTGAAGTGCTCAGCGTTCTCCCCCGCCGAACCTGGAGACACCCATGCTGCCTCACAATGGAGGATGACCGCCACTTCCGGTGATTACAGCAGTCCTGTGTTTGATACTGGCCCGGACAGTCTCGCCCTGCTTCAGGTGACTCTGGACTCCGGGAGACTCGACGGAAACACCACGTACTATTGGCAGGTCAGGCACCAGGGCAACAGCGGGCTGTGGTCACCGTGGTCCTCGGAGACCTTCTTCACCACTCAGAACCGGCCACCGAATCAGCCATCATGTGTCTCTCCAGAAGATGGCGCTTCAGGCATTGCCCTGAGTCCCACATTGCGTTCTTCGGCGTTCTCTGACCCCGATGTGGGTGACTCCCACTCCGCATCGCAATGGAGGATCACAGCCACCTCAGGTGACTACAGCAGTCCCGTGTTTGACACTGGCGCG
>DAIQQD010000038.1:3848-8074 GCA_036787015.1 Chloroflexota bacterium | reverse complement strand
CCCGGTGACTACGGCAACCCAGTCTGGTTGAGCCCGGAGGTCGCTTCGGACTTGACGCAAATCACTATTGCCGGTGGCCTTCTCAACGGGAACACCGCCTACTGTTGGCAGGTCAGACACCAGGACAACCGAGGCGATTGGTCAGAGTGGTCAGAGGGTAGGAGTTTCACCACGCTGAACCGGCCACCTGATCGGCCTGCCCCGGTCTCGCCACCGTCAGGCGCAACAGGCACAAGCTTGTCTCTCACCCTGGAGTCCTCCGTGTTCTCTGACCCCGACACCAGCGATACCCACGCAGCATCGCAATGGCAGATGACCATGGAAGCGGGAGACTATGGCAGCCCCGTCTTCGATAGCGCACACGCGGTGGGATCAAGTCTGACCAGCATCATCATATCCACATGTAATCTCAATCCAAACACGGCCTACTACTGGCGGGTGAGATACCAGGACAACCACGGCGCATGGTCTGAATGGTCTGAAGAGTCGTCCTTCACCACGCAAAGCGCTCCGGAGGACATTCCTCCGGTCTCCACCGAGAATCATCCGCCTGACCGGCCGACATGCGTGTCACCGGAGAACGGCGCCAAGAGCATCAGCACCACGCCAATGCTGGAGTCCTCGGCCTTCCACGACCCTGACGTCGGCGATTGGCAGGCAGCGTCGCAATGGCAGATGGCCACCACTTCCGGTGACTACGAAGCCCCCTTAGTGGACAAACTGGAGAGCCTCAACAGCATCGCCTTCCAGATCAGGACCCTCAGCCCGGGCACTACGTACTACTGGAGAGTCAGATATCAGGACAGCCACGGAGCCTGGTCTCAGTGGTCTGAGGAGTCATCCTTCACCACAGAGGCGCAGGAAGCGGCCGGCGATACGAACGGGATCAATGCGGCCTCCTGGCTGTACCTCGCTGCCATAGCGGCGGTAGCTATGCTAGCCATCGCCGCCGTTGCCTGGCGAAATGCCCGGTCTGCAGCGATGGCAACCCAATAGCAGCGCGCGACAAGGTTACGACGCCAGTGGCCGATGCCTCCCAAACCGCTTCGTTCAAAACCGACCTTCTTTTCTTCCTCACATACCGCTGTCAATGGACTTTCTGAAGCGGTTTGCGGTAATCTATCGACAGGCACACGAGCGGAGATCATCGAGATGTATGTCATCACCAGAGAAGGGGTGGAGTCTCTAGTAGGAAAGCTGCTGGACCCCGTTGAGGCCGGCGGTTGCCGGAGCGAACTGGAGAAGATGCTGGAAATCAAAGAGGTGCTTTCCTGGCGGGCTGACGCCGGGCTGTGTTGCGCCGCCCGCGCCATGTCACCCGGCCTGTATGGAGAGGCCCAACTCCTCCAGGCAGCTGTGGACGCTTTTGACAGGGGAAGCTACCAGGAAGCCGCCGCACTGGTCAGCGAGTTTTCCCATGAGGCCGAGCGCAATGGCTCCTACCGCATATGGTGAGGAGTCGTATGGATTGTGCAGCGTGCCAAGGCGCGGGTGTGCAGGGGGATGAAGCCTCTTTGCCGGGGAGGGTTGGGGGTGTCCCTCAGTTCCCTCATCCTATCCCCCAAGAGTGGGGGACCAAAGGGGGTTGAAACACGACTAAGGCACCACAGGAACCGGTTGAACTAGCCAAGAGAATTGTTGAGATAGCGGCAGACAAGCAGGCGACAGACGTAGTCCTGCTGGATACCAGAAAGGCCTGCTCGTTCGCGGATTACTTCATAATCTGCAGCGGAGACAGCGATCGGCAACTGGAGGCCATTCACCGAGCTATCATCGAAGCACTGAAGACAGAGGGCGATGTCCAATATCATTCTGAAGGAACCGCCGCCTCAGGATGGATGTTGCTGGATTTGGGGAACATCGTGGTCCACATCTTCTCCACTGCCGAAAGAGACTTCTACCAACTGGAGAGCCTCTGGAGTGCGGCGCCGGTCATCGTCAAGATGATCTAGTGGTGATGAGGCATGAATCAGAACGTCCGGGAGGCCCTGCTCTACGAGGCACTACCGGACTCGCGGGTGCAGTGCAACGTTTGCCAATGGCGGTGCGTCATCGGGCCGGACAAGTTCGGTGTCTGCCGCGTCCGGCAGAATAGAGAGGGGAAGCTTTATCTCCTCAATTATGCCCTGGTATCCTCGGCAGCCGTCGACCCCATCGAGAAGAAGCCGCTCTTCCACTTCTTCCCCGGCAGCGAGGTCTTCTCCCTGGGCGGATGGGGCTGCAACTTCCATTGTGAGGACTGTCAGAACTGGGAGATCGCCTGCACGGATGTCCCGGCAAACGCATCCCAGGTAGTCAGTCCCGAGGCCGCCATCGAGATCGCCCGGCAGCACGGCTCGGGGGGCATAGCCTGGACCTACAACGAGCCGGCAATCTGGCTGGAGTACACGCTGGATTCGGCCAGGCTGGCCAGGGAGAACAAGCTCTACACCATCTATGTCACCAACGGCTACTCCACCCCGGAGGCTCTGGATGCCATCGGCCCTTACCTCGATGCCTGGCGGGTGGATATCAAGGGTTTCTCCGATGCCTTGTACAAGAACCTGGCCAAGATATCCAAATGGCGGGGCATCCTTGATGTCGCCAAGCGCGCCAAAGAGAAATGGGGCATGCATGTCGAGGTGGTGACGAACATCATACCCACCATGAACGATGACGACGAGCAACTCAAGGGGATAGCCGGCTGGATCAGGTCCGAACTAGGGGAGTTGACGCCGTGGCACGTCACCCGCTTCTATCCGCATCACCAAATCAGCCATTTGTCTCCCACCCCCGTCGCCACCCTGGAGCGCGCCATCGCCATCGGCCGCGAGGCCGGACTGCGCTTCATATACGCCGGGAACATCCCCGGCCACTCCAGTGAGAATACGACCTGTTACTCGTGTGGTAAACTGGTCGTGAAGCGGCGGGGCTATCAAACCCAGGTGGTGGGCCTGTCCGGATCGAAATGCCGGTTCTGCGGCGCGGAACTCAACTTCAGAACATGACAGGTGCAGCCGAATGCTGCCGAGGGTTTTGGGGTGTCCCCCAACGTCGAAGCTCCAAATCCCAATTTCGAAATCCGAAGAGGGTGCAGGGACTCGTCCCTGCCGGGAGTCCGAGGGTGTCCCTCGGTCCTCGTGTTTTCTCTTCCCCCAAGAGTGGGGGACCAAGGGGGTTGACGAACCCCATCTAGAGAGGTGAAGACATGGAACCTACACCTGAGCCCAAGAAGCTCCATCCGCTGGCCCAACTGGCCAAGGACACAGTAGAGAGTTACGTCAAGTCGGGCTACATGGTGACGCCCAGGGAACTGACGCCGGAAATGAAGGAGCGCGCCGGCGTCTTCGTCTCCATCAAGAAGTCGGGCATGTTGCGAGGGTGCATCGGTACCTTCGAGCCCAGGCAGTCGAATGTGGCCGAGGAGATCATGAACAACGCGGTAAGCTCGGCCACCCAGGACCCCCGCTTCCCTCCGGTGATCCCAGCCGAGCTTCCCTATCTCAGCTTCAGCGTCGATGTCCTGACCAAGCCCGAGCCCGTGGAGAGCGCCAGCCAGCTTGATCCGAAGAAGTACGGCGCAATTGTGGAGAGCGGCAGGCGGAGGGGTCTTCTGCTCCCAGACCTTGAAGGCGTAGATACTGTCGAAGAACAGATCGATATCTGCCGCCAGAAGGCCGGCATCTCACCCCAAGACCCGATCAAGCTCTACCGGTTCCAAGTCAAGAGGTACTCAGTCACCTGATTGAGCGTCCCGGCTGCGCTTCCGCCAGGTCCACAGGAAGTTGACGCCGAAATTCCAGGCCATACCCACGACGATGGCAATCGCGTAGGCCAGCAGCTTCGTGACATCAGAGACCCGTGTCAACGGGTAGTATGTTGCCAGCCTGTAGGCCAGTGGTAGCAGGCTGACAAGACCGAACTTGCCAAGGCGTATCAGCGTGGCCCGCCTTGTCTTCTCACCCCTGTCACGGAAGGTCCACATGTCATTGAATGTGAAGTTCCAGAGAGTTGCGGCGGCATAGGCGGGGAGAATGGCAATGAGATCACGTACGTGTGCAATGCTGGTCAGAGCCCAGAATATGGGAAAGTCCACAAAGACGCCACTCAGGCCTACCAGCCCAAACCTGATGAACCGGCCCAGACCGGTGGGGCTGGTCACCAGGGCAATGAGGCGTGCCGGGAGCCTAGCCTGCTTCTTGTCAGCCTCGGGATTCCCCTCACTCACAAGGGGTTAATGGTAGTCA
>DAIQQD010000038.1:0-3748 GCA_036787015.1 Chloroflexota bacterium | reverse complement strand
AGAACAGGAGGCAAGAGATGTACGGATTTGGACGAGGGAGAGGTTTTGGAAGGGGCATGGGTTACGGCTTTCGTGGAGCATCTCCACCCTGGCCGTACGTGGGGAGAGGCAGAGGCGGCTTGCCAAGATGCGGCTATTACCTGGGCGGAACTGCCGCTTTCACACGCCCCCCGGTCTACGGCGCTCCTTTCTATGATCCAGTCGCTGTGGCTCCGGGATACGCGCCCTACGCAGCTCCTACGAGCGAAGAGGAAATCGCCTTTCTAAGGGACCAGGCTGAGGCTATCAGGACGGAACTCGACGGAATCGAGTCCAGGATGCGTAGTCTGGAAGGCAAACAGCAGTAGCAGAAGCTTCCATATTTCGGATCACTGGGAGGTGATACTATGCCAAACTTCGATGGCACAGGGCCGCACGGTGAGGGCCCGATGACCGGTTGGGGGAGAGGTTATTGCGTCGTGCCTCTGTCAGACCCCAAGCAGGAACTGGGCTACCTCAAGAGCCAGGAGCAAGCACTGAAGATGCAGCTCGGCAAAGTGAGAGCCAGGATCAAGGCGTTGAGGACGGCGAAGGAGGTTAGTCATGCCAGGATTTGATGGAACTGGACCAAGGGGTATGGGACCGATGACTGGTGGAGGCCGTGGATACTGCGGCCCCTCGGGCGTCAGGGCCGGCTGGGCACCATACGGGGGGCGTGGCTGGGGCGGCTATGGCTACGGCTACGCTCATGGTTACCCAGGCCGAAGGTTCGGCCCCGCTTTCGTGACTCGCGACCAAGAGCTGGATTACCTGAAGAGCGAGGCCGAGGCCCTCAAGAGTACGCTCGACGGCATAGAAGCCAGAATCAGAGAGCTGGCAGAGAAAGATAAGTAGCTCTCCAGGATTCTGTATCTGGATGGCCCGGCTGGAAACCGCGGAGCGACGGCGGTCACAACCCGAGCGGCGTCTTCTGACCCGCCACTCCGGTCCAGGCACCAGGTTGTGATCCCGCCCCATGTTAAGCCACGGGCAAAGCAGGTGAACGCTGACAGGGAGCGTGGGAGATGCAGGAACTGATCAAGGAGTTCATGGACCAGAAGAGGTTCGCCGTGGTTGGCGCTACCGACAATCCGGATAAGTACGGCAACAGGATCGTGAAGAACCTCAGGGACAGGGGCTACGAAGTCTACCCGGTGAACCCCAAGCTCGAAGAAGTGGAGGGCTTGAAGTGCTATCCCAGTATCGCCGAAATCCCAGTCAGGGTAGATGTGGTGGACTTCGTTGTGCCGCCAAGGGCGGCCGAGGAGATCCTGAAGCAGTGCAGGGAGTTGGGGTTGGATCGCATTTGGCTCCAGCCCGGATCAGAGAGCGAAGCGGCCATAGCATTCTGCCAAGACAACAACCTGAGAGTAGTACACAGCGTGTGCGTGATGCTGAACTGAGAACGTGTACGGAGAGCGCTCTGACCACACTGACAAAGGCCAGACCCGGAAGCCATCTGGTGGCTGCAAGCCGAACCAGGGGAGTTCTCCCACCGTTCGTTGATCTGGCGTCAGAGTACGACCGGTGGTTCGACAAAGAAGGCAGCCTTATCTTTCTGACGGAGATGAGAGCACTGGCAGGACTATCTCCGGAACTGCCAAAGCCGTGGCTTGAAATAGGCGTTGGCAGCGGCCGTTTCGCCCAGGCGCTCGGTATAGAGGCCGGCGTGGATCCATCGATCAAGATGGTTGACCTGGCCAGAACCCGGGGAGTAAATGCCTTTGTCGGTCGCGGAGAGCAGCGGCTGTTCGATGAGGAGTCTTTCGGAACGGTCTTCCTGATTACCACCCTGTGCTTCCTGGACTCACCTCGAAGCGTTCTGAAGGAAGCCAACCGCATCCTGATGCCCGGTGGCAAGGTAGTGTTGGGGCTGGTCTTAAAGGAGAGTCCGTGGGGTCAGTTCTATGAGCGGAAGAAGGCCAAGGGGCATCGTTTCTACCGGTATGCCACTTTCTACAGCTTTGACGAGGTGGCGAGGCTCCTGGCGCAATCAGGTTTCGTGACGGAGAGAGTGGTATCGACGCTGTTCGAGAAACCTGGAGGGGTGCAGCAAATAGAGGAGTCTGAGGTGGGCTATCGCCCTGACGCTGGTTTCACCGTAATCACAGCTGGCAGACAATCGATGCCTAAGAAACGAAGAAGAAGACAGGTGGTATGATGGCAGTTCTACCGATTTGCCACTTTCCAGATGATCATGTCTTAAGGCAGAAAGCCAAGAAGGTGCCGGCTATCGATCGTTCCATCGAACGTCTGATAGATAACATGATAGAGACCATGCAGCAGGCGAGGGGTGTTGGTCTGGCGGCCCCGCAGGTGGGCGTGTCGCTGCGGGTGATCGTATTACAGATGCCGGGTGAGGAGCCGATCGCGCTCATCAACCCTGAGATAGTCGAAACCGCTGGAGAACAGGTCGTGACAGAGGGTTGTTTGAGCGTCCCCGGCTACTACGGGGAGATAAGACGGCCGGCCGAAGTCGTGGTCAAGGGGAAAGACCGGTGGGGCAAGCCCAGTAGAATCAAAGCCAGCGGTTTGATGGCAGAAGCCCTGGAACATGAGATTGACCACCTCAACGGCATGCTGTACATCGACCACGCGGAAGACGCAGAGAATCTCCACGAGGTTGAGCCTCTGTCGCCAAGAGAGCAGCAACCCATATGAACCCACGTGTCAAGGCGCGAGGGTGCAAGTGCCAGACAGAACACTAATGTGAGAGATGAAGTGATACGTGTAAGGAAAGACTCGTGCCTGGGTTGCGGGCTCTGTCTCGATAGTTGCCTGCGGGATGCCATCTCAGTTGTCTCTGGTCAGGCTGAGATAGACCAGAGTCGGTGCAATCAATGCCGAGACTGTATTGAGTTCTGTCCGGAGGGTGCAATCGTAGAGCTGGTTCCAGTATCCAGAGTTGAGCTTGAGGCTAGCGTCGCTGCTCTCAAGTCCAAGACTAATGACATCTTGGCCAGAATCGACGCGCTCCAGAAACAGCACCGTGGTGCAATCAAGGATAGGTGAGGAACAGCCGGGCCCAGCTCGCGAAGCCCTGACCGGGCTCACAAGATCGGGTGCGTCTCGGCAATCCTCGGCCCTTATGGCACGTGAATCCAGTTCAGGAGGTGAGTTGTGTTGAGATGGGTTGGGTTGCTCATGGCTGTTGGAGGAGGTTTGACCGCCATCATTGCGGGCAAAGGAGAGGACTGGTTCACAGCCATCATAGGAGGGCTGATCTTCATTATCGGCATGGCCGCCCTGACCAATCGTGGCAGTGGTCAGTGGTCTTGGTCAGGGGTAGAGGGATATCCTCAATTCCAGTCGCACTGAGCGCAAGGTTTCAGATCCATTTCGTATCATACCATCCCCTTGAGCCCGAGAGGCCTCAATGACACACGATCGATTGCGTCGCCAATTGCCTGGGACTTCGCCTCACCGGATCTGATGCTTGATCCTCGACCGCCACATTCAGAGATATCCAGAGCCACGCGGTCCCCGCATTAGAGGTCTCCGGGACGAGCACATTGCGGTAGCAGGAATCAACCCTGTTCTGCTTTGGCGCCGGGAGTCGTGCCAGGGTCACCTTTGGCTCTGCCGTAGACCGTGATGCTGGGGTCGTAGTCCATGCCGATGTGTCCCTCGCGCTGCGACTCCGCGTACTCTTGGTCAGATAGCCCAAGCAACGACTTGTAGACGTATTCATTGTCTTCCCCGAGGCGGCAGGGGGGCTTGCGGATGTGAC
>DAIQQD010000219.1:0-3714 GCA_036787015.1 Chloroflexota bacterium | reverse complement strand
CGTCAGTCATCCCCATCTCGAAGAACTCGAGCAGCGCCTTCTTGCCCTCGAACTTGAATTCGCCGTTGAAGTACTGGGCTGAAACATCGTCGCTGAAGCACTCGGCCATCTCATCCCATAGCCTGCCGTCCAGGCAGCGGAAGTACTTGTTCCTCAGCCCTCTGATGGCCTCGATGTCCTCGAGCACCCTGACTCTCTGTTTCAGTTCCTCCATCTCATTCATGTCAACCTCCTTCATCATGCCAAGATCATGTGGACCAAATGGACTCGCGACTCAGTTCTTGCCGAACTGCCTCTCGTACTTCTGCCGGGAGCAATCATGGCATCTGAACTCCGGCCTCTTGTCGTTCATCTTGTCATAGTTGGAAGCCTTGGCCAGCCTGTATCCCCGGTCAGCCGGAGTGCCGCAATCGGCGCACACGATGTGCTGCTGGACTTCCCACACCTCTCCCTTCAGGATGTTGGTCTTCTGGAATATCCATCTGTCGACCCAGAAGAAGATGAGTCCCCCTATGAGGTTGGCCAGGATAGTGGCCACGGTGGTTCCCATCGTGGCGAACCATACCACGCATACCGCCAGGATCGGCGTGGAGAGCTGCCAGCGTATGAGGTAGAGGAAGTATTTCTTGAGCAGGGCCTTCATGGCCTCCCTCCTAGCTTGCGGGCGATGGACTACAAATCAGACAAATGCAGCAGGGGCGGGTGATCTAGAAATACAGGCGGAAGCAGTGCGCTTGGGCCTCGAAGCCCATGGAGTCGTACAGCTTGTGCGCCTCCTTGCGCCTGACGTCGCTGCACAGCTCGACCATGTGGCAGCCGGACTTCCGAGCCAGTTCCACAGCGTGTTCCAGGAGCATTCTGCCCAAACCGCGCCGTCGATGCTTCTCAGTCACTATCAGGTTCTCCAGGAAAGCCCAAGGCGTCCCGTTGTGCGAGAGGTTGGGGACAACCAGGAGCACGATCGTGCCCACAACCTCGCCCTGGAGTTCAGCCACGAACAGCTTCTGCCTCGGGTCGGCGCGGATCTCGGCAAAGATCAGCTGGTAGTCGGCCAAAGAAGGATTCCGGCTATGCTCGACTGCGGAATCGCTTATGGTGAGCTCGCGGTACAGCTCCACGATACGAGCGACGTCTCTCTCTTCGGCCAGCCTGATGTGCGGCGCTTCGTTCATGCCGAGCCCTCCACTATCATTCTCGCAGACCATTTGCTGTGTCCAGCAGATCCAGACAATACGAACCTCACCTTCCGGCCCTGCGTCAGATGCTCCTCTGATTCCCGCCGCAAACGGCTGAAGTCGGCCTCCTCCAGGAACGCTCTCAGCAACTCCAGCCGCTGCTCCAGGTCCGGGGACTCGTCGCCAGCCATGAGCTGGCTCATGGCCGCAGCATACTCTTGCTTGGCGCGGGTCTGGATGCAGTGCGAAAGATCCGGGACAAGCTCGATACACGTCAATTGGCCTTGCGTCTCGTCCATCACTCTCGCGCCTACAGGCGCCCTTCGCCGTGGGATTGCGATTTCCACATCTCCTCTTGCTCTCGCTTCAGCGCCGCTATCTTCTCCGTCGAGTACCCGAGCAGGCCCTGGAGGACCTCGTCGGTGTGCTGCCCCAAAGTCGGGGGTGGTGCATGATCGCCCGCCGCCACCCCGCCCATCTTTATGGGGCATTCTATACCCCGGACCTCGCCCAGTGAAGGATGCTTCATGGATACGATGGTTTGATTATGGACTACCTGAGGGTCTCTGACGGTCTGGTCGAGACTGTTGACCGGCCCCGCGGCGACATCCTCTCTTCGCATTATCTCGAGCCAGTGCTCGGTGTCCGCCCCTAGCAACGCATCCTCTATCAAGTCCTCCATCTCTTTCTTGTTCTCAAACCTCTTCTCCACACTGCTGAATCTGGGGTCTGTGATCATCCACTCCCGGCCGATGACCTTCGCGATGCGCGGCCAGCTCGGCCCCAGCACCAGGTAGCCGTTCCTGGTCTGGAAGACGCCGACCATGGGGGCTCTGGGATGTCTGGAACCACAGGCCCTGGGAGGCTCTCCACTGATGAAGTACGATTGGAAATCGGAGGCCATGTAGTACATGATGGCGTCCAGCATGTTTACGGCGACCTTGCAGCCCAGGCCCGTGCGCTCCCGCCTCAAGAGGGCGGCCAGGATTCCCGTGACCGCGAAGAAGCCAGCGGCCAGGTCGGCCGCATGAAGGGGCATTCTGATGGGCCGGCCGCCCGGCTCCCCGCAAAGGCTGTACGCACCGCTCAGCCCCATGGGGATATCATCGAAGGCCGGATGGTCGCGGTACGGGCCCGAAGGGCCGAAGCCGGTAATCGAGCAGGAAACGATGCGGGGGTTGATGTCTTTCAGCGTCTGGTAGTCACCCTGCAGCCTCTCCAGGACGTCCGGCCGGAAGTTATCGAATACTATGTCCGACACCTTCACCAGGTCGTGGAAGGTATCCCTCCCCGATTCTGAGTATAGATCCAGGACCACGCTCTTCTTGTTCCGGTTCACCGCTAGATAGAAGAAGCCATCGGCGCCGAGACGCGGCGTGGATGCTCGAGAGAAATCGCCCGTCGGCGGCTCAATCTTGATGACTTCGGCACCAAGGTCGCCCAGGAGCTGGCTGCCCGAAGGGCCGGCCACCGCGTGGCTCAGATCAACTACCCGCACGTCATTCAAGATGCCTATTCTGCCCACGTGCCTGACCTCCTGTCTGCCGCAGCGCCCGCCTCATTTGAGGAGATGCCGGATATTCACTATCTCTTCCTCATAACGAAGAAGACGGAGCAACAGCTCGCCGGGTCCGTCTTGAACACATCGATCTCTCGTTGCTCTTTGTCCAGCAACGCCAGCATGTCAAAGTCGCCGCCGTGCTTGGACCGGGTTTCGTCGATCAGCCTTTGCATCGGGAAGAAGTACTCCTTCTTCCAGGTCTGTTCGTCCAGTTTGAAATAGCCGAGCAGTTCGTATCCGCAGGCAGAGATGTCGCTAAGCTTCTGAGGCAGATGGCTGTTGTGGTCGTGCACCGCCAGGCAGCCCTTCGGCTTCAAGAATCGCCCCAATTCCTTGAGCCCTCTCTCGAAGCCGACATGGTCAATCGAACCCTCGGCCCAGATGAGATCAAAGCTCTCCTTCGGGAAATCCATGTCGAGCATCGAGCAGGTCATGGCCTCCACCCGGCCGGAGAGCCCGGATGCCGTGATCTTCCGCTTGAGTCTATCGACAGCATCCTTGTCTCTGTCCAGGGCTGCTACGTGGCCGTCGCTCAACTCTGCCAGCTTCAGGGTAGGTACGCCTGTGCCACAGCCGACATCCAGTATCCGTGGCCTATCCATCTTGGGGAGCATCCGAAAAGCCTTCACCGTGAACTTGTTCAGACGCTCCCTGACGCGGTCTTTGGCGATCTCGAAATCCATCTTCTCCAAGGTTACCTCCTGAGTGTCGCAATCATAGGCTCCGCACCCTCGAATACTTATATGTCATCCGGCCCTTCTTCGCCAAACGGAAGAGCTCACCGGCACCTATCTTCGCCATGACTTCCTCGCCCTTCATGTGGTGATCGTTGAAAGAGAGAGTGCCATCTGGTTTCAGTACGCGGTGCAGTTCGTTGAGGACCGCCTCCGGCTCAGTCAGGTCGTGGTATATGTCGTATAGAAACGCCATATCTACGGAGTCGTTCGGCAGCCCGGTCCGGCAGTCCGAGAGAATGGT
>DAIQQD010000218.1:0-3737 GCA_036787015.1 Chloroflexota bacterium | reverse complement strand
ATCCACCAAACCCATTGTCCTGATCATGACCAGCGGTGAAGGCAGAGAGGCCTAGCCAATGATACAATACATTATCTCACATGGGCGGAGCATCACTCTCCGCCAGCCTTCGTCAAGGATGGGCAGTCTGTCCCCGTAACGCAGTGTGAGGAAGTCAGGAGAACGAGCCGTCGATGGCATGCGAAGCCCTGATAAGTGATTGGAACGGCACTCTCATTCAATACCGAACTGAAATGCCCGCGCTCGAGCGAGTGGGCGTCGATGCCTTTCGATCTTCCATCCCGTTTCATGCACTGCGAGCCCGGCGCATAATCAAAGCCCGCGGGCAACTCCGGGCGATCCGGCGCCAGGGACGTTCTGAGACCGATTTCGATTTCATCAAGGAGATGTTTGGCGTCTTCAACCGGATGGTGGTCTCGGGATTGCCCGCTTCAGTTGTCCAAACCTCGTTCGACAGTTACGCCAGGAGCGCAGAGACACAGTCCAGGCTCGACCTCAGACTGCTGAGGCTCATCATGGAGTCTCGCGAAGCGGGAAAGACTACGGGCATCCTTTCCGCCGGGTACCGTTACGGGATCGAAAGGGTGTTGACGGTGGCCGGATACCGCCAGCAATTCGACTTCTGTGAGGCCGACGAGTTCAGATGTGAAGACGGCAAAGTCATCGAGTTCGGGCTGAACATCTACAGGAACAAGCCCAAGCTGCTTCAGAGGCTCCTGTCTGAATGGCACCTCGACGCTGCCCGGGTGGCATACATCGGCGACAGTGAAGACGATGAGGGTTGCTTTGAAATCGTTGGATATCCCGTCGTCGCCTTCTTCGCGCCGGACGAGTTCAAGAGCAGTTGCTCCCGAAAGTGCAGGGCCTTCGTGCCGGACAGTGAGGGCTCTCTGAGAGACTACTTCCTGCACGTCTGACACAGCCTTGCATGCTGGCGCTGGCTTAGCACATGTCTGCTAGCTCAGGCTGATCTCCCCAAGTACCTCCAGCGTCTCCAGATCGTTCATGCCAATCTGCTGATCTGAGATGGTGTAGAGAACGTCGCCGATGTACAGTGATCTCTCGATGGAGCAAGAGGAGTACCCGTAGTACCGCACATATCCGCCCTTCTCAGCCTCTTCACCGTCGCAGTGTGTGATCTTGCCTCTGAATTCCAGGCCGCTCTCCAGCGATATGTCGAAGACGTAGGCTCCTTGCCACACGACCTCCCCATAACCCCATGATGGTACGCCACCGGGGTACTGGCTTGGATCAATCTCCGCCACGCTCACAGGCAGCACCAGTAGATTCTTGGACCGGTCGAACAGGAAGGCCTTGTGGTCATTCAGCACCGGCGAATCGGTCCCCCGGTCGCCGATTTCGTACTTGGCGATCTCCTTTGGATTCGCCACATCGCTGACATCGAAGAGCGATATCTTGACACCCTGGTACAGGCCCGCATCGGTTTCCTTGCCTATGCCGATTATGTGGTTCTCATCATAGGGATGCAGGTAGTTAGAGTAGCCGGTTATCTTCAGCTCCCCGAGAACCTTGGGCTGGGCAGGGTCAGTCAGGTCTATCACAAATAGGGGGTCCACCTGCTTGAAGGTCACCAGGTAGCACCGGCTGCCCATGAATCGCGCCGAGTATATCGACTCGCCCGGCGCCAGGTTCTGCAGACGGCCGTAGATGTCCAGATTCTGGTCCAGGACATACACGCCATTGCTCTGTCCTCCCACGAAAGTCGATGCATTCCACTCCCAAGACGTGGTCGCCACCCTGAAGTAGGCCCCTTGCTCATCCATCGAGAACTGGTTCAGGAGCGAACCAGGCACTTCCCCCGCGGCGTGGTACTCGATCTGGCCTTCGTTTATGTGAATGCGGTGGATGTCTGTTTTTTCCCCTTCGCTAGACCAGTTCGAGAAGGTGACGTAGATGTTGCTGGGCGACACGTAGATGGTGCTGGCGCCGCCAAGCAGCAGCGTCTCATGAACGGGCTCTTCGTCATCATTCACGGTGTTGACCGACATGATGGTGGTGAAGCCATATCCGTAGTCGGGCGTGTCTGAATGCCAAATCTCGGCAGGCTGGATCTCAACGGTACCTCCGTCTTCATAGATCCTCGGAAGGCTGACGTTGTCATTGGCTATCCAGGCCGATCCACTGGCGACAAGGTATACGTAATCTCCGATCATTCTGGCTGAGACATAATAGCCATCAACGGAGAGCTCTCTCTGTAGAGCCGGTGACTCACGGTCGGTGACATCGTACACTCTGACGGATGTCTTGGTAACGTAGTTGAAAGAGAGACTGCGCTCAGGTCCATAAGCGTAGGCCAGCCAGGGGTTCTCCAGCACCACCAGCCTGTCTCCGTTGATGAACAGGCCGTGGATGTACCCCTCGAGCTCTGTCTTGTAGAGTATGCGCGCCTTCTCTGGCGGACTGGCTCTGGCAATGACAAGCAGGTTGTCGGTGGCCAAATAGATGTACTCCCCGTCGGTCTTAATAATGTCTGCCTCGTCGACTCCTTCGACCTGGATGTTGGTCTGGGAGTATCCGGGCTCGTTCTCTGCGACAGAGTATGTCGCCGCTCCATCAAGCGAAAGGGTCCCGCGTTCCGCACCCCAATGGAAGTAGCCAGGATACGATGGAGCGGTTCCCAGGAAGTCCTTCAACTCCTGGTGTGAGGTGAATCGCTGCAGTCCACCACTTGGCAAGGGCTCTGGCTTCCAGTCCACAGGAGTGCCTGTGTCGTGCTCAGTTGGCTTCGCAGTCGATGATCCAGACGCGGCAAAGCAGCCAACCGCGACTGCCGCGATCACGACCAACACCATCGCCAGGCCCAATGCAGTCCTGATCTGTCCACTTCTCATTCTCTTTACTCTCCTCTGCGTCCGGGGTCTGCGTTCTTGCCTATTATGACGAAATCGGGGACGAAAAGGTTCCGAAACCCGATGCCAGTGACGGGCCATGCAGCATGCGATTCACGGTATCTCGCAGTGTCCCTTGCCACATTGCGCGGTGGGGAGGGAGCACAGAGCTCTGTTCATGGTTTGGAATCATTCCCGGCCGGCAGCAGGCAACCTTGCAGCCAGAGTGTTCAACTTTGGGGAGTACCCCGCAGAGCGAAGGCATCTGGTATGCTATATGGCAGATTTCCGGTGGAACGGGAGGTACTTCAGCCATGGATACCGTGCACAGTCTGTACTTGGCCCTGGCTTTGATATGCGTGATGGCGTCGGCATTCTTCTCCAGTTCAGAGACTGCTTTCATATCCCTGCAGAAGGTCCGGTTGAGGCATATGGAGAGTCATGGTGGGGAGAAGGCCAGCAGAATAGCGAAGATCTTGGAGAAGCCGGAGAAGTTCATCACCACCGTTCTGTTGGGCAACAATCTCGTCAACACCGCTGCGGCAGCTCTGGGTACCGCGGTCGTCCTTTCTCTGTGGGAAGGTAGTGAACAGATAGCCGTCCTGCTCTCGACCGTGACTGTGACCATTGTCCTTCTTGTTGTGGGTGAGGTTGTGCCTAAGATCGTCGCCGCACAGCACAGCGAGAGAGTAGCGCTGCTGTTTGTCACACCGGTTTCGTTCCTCTCCTGGCTACTGGCACCGGCCACGGCAGTCCTGGGGTGGATCGGCACCAGCTTCAGCAAGCTGATAGGAGGAACGCCGACGCAAAGGACCTTGGTGACAGAGGAGGAGATCCGCACCATGATCACCGTTGGCAAGGAGGAGGGCGTCGTAGCAGAGGCTGAGG
>DAIQQD010000037.1:4375-13297 GCA_036787015.1 Chloroflexota bacterium | reverse complement strand
ACCAGCTATGACTACACCCACGTTGAGGAAGCTCACCGTGCGGGCATTGCGGCCTACAAGGAGGCTGGTATCAAGAATCCTCGGGAAGAGATAAGCATGGCCGAGGTCCACGACTGTTTCTCTATCACCGAGGCCGTAACCATGGAAGACCTGCAGTTCAGCGCCAGGGGCAAGGTCAAGGAAGACATCGATGCTGGTACCTTCGAGCTGACCGGCAAACTGCCCGTTCAGCCGGACGGTGGCCTCAAGTGTTTTGGGCATCCCATCGGTGCCTCCGGAATCAGGATGCTGTACGAACCCTGGCTGCAATTCCAGGGCAGGGCGGGAAAACGTCAGATCAAGAATCCGAAGCTGGCTCTGGCCCACAACATGGGCAATGAGCCCTATGCACCAGTGGTCAGCGTCTGCATTGTCGGACTCTAGCGAAGTGGTCCCTTTGAATGGTGAGACTCGCTGCAAGTTCTGGTGATCAATGGCTTGGCGAGGGCCAGGAGGGCTTTGGTGCGTCAGTCGCCGGAGAGCACATAAGCGTGCTCCCGGCGACTCTTATTTCCGCTTCAAGTGCCCAAAGTGGCGAATTGACCACGGAAGTCCAACGGCTACTGCGGTGGTTGGGGAGTGAGACGTGGATTTCGATCTGACGCCGGAACAGAAGCAACTGGAGAGAGAGGTCAAGGCGTACTTCGAGAAGAATGCCACCCTTGAACTGCACCAGGAAATAGACCACTATCCGGAGGGCGAGGGCCCGCTCTGCAAACGGTTCGTCAGGAAGCTGGGGGAGGATGGGTGGATGGGTATTGGGTGGCCCAAGGAATACGGGGGGCAGGGGCGCTCGTCGATAGACCAGTACATCTTCTTCGATATCGCGATGGGCTACTACCACGTCCCCATTCCGATGCTGGCGCTGATGACAGTGGGGCCAACAATAATGAGAGTGGGCACGGAAGAGCAGAAGAAGAAGATACTGCCAGCCATACTGAGAGGCGAATGCGTCATCGCCATTGCGTACACTGAGCCCGAAGCGGGGACGGACTTGATGTCCCTGAAGACGACGGCGATCAGAGACGGCGACCACTATGTTATCAACGGGCAGAAGACCTTCACTTCTATGGGCCACTCCTGCGACTACTACTGGTTGGCTGCAAGAACCAACCCCAAAGCAGCCAAGAACTACATGGGCCTGTCGATACTTCTGGTGGAAGCGAAAACCCCCGGGATCACTGTCGAGCCCATCAAGACCATGAGCGGCCTTCGACTGAACCACGAATTCTTCGAGAACGTGCGGGTACCAAAGGAAAGCCTCATCGGAGAGGAGAACAAGGGCGCTGAATACCTCTTCATGCAACTGGCGCACGAGCGCGTCATGCTGGTCCCACATTCGTTCTCGTTGCGCGCCATCCACGACGCTGTGCGCTGGGCGAATCAGACCAAGTTCAACGGCAAGACAGTTCTCGACCAGCCCTGGGTGAGAGGCAAACTGGTGGACATGGCTTTGGAGTCGGAGGTGCTCAAGCTGCTCAACTACCGCGTGGCCTGGATGCTGACGCGGGGCGAGTTGCCCATGGTGGAGTCGTCCATGATAAAGGTCTTCGGGAGTGAACACATAAGAAGAGTCACGGACGTCGCCCTCCAGGTGATGGGACTCTATGGACAACTGCAAACGGGTTCCAAGTGGGTCCCCGCCAGAGGCAGGCCAGAGCACGTCTACCGGATGCAGGTTCTGCTCACCTTCGGTGGCGGCACCAATGAAGTCCTGAGAGACATGATGGCCATGATGGGTCTCGGGCTGCCGAGATCCAGATAGTGGATGATTGAGGTACAGGCAAATGGATTTTTCTCTCAGCGCCGAACAAGAGCTACTGAAGAAGGAAATGCGCCATTTCCTGGAAACAGAGTTTCCCAAGACGACGGTCAAGAAGCTCGAGGCCAGCGAGATCGGGTATTCGCCCGAGATGTGGAAAAAGATGGCCGAACTAGGCTGGCTGGGATTGATACTCCCGGAGGCATATGGTGGGGTGGGCGGAAGCCTGCTCGACTTGGCTGTGCTGCTGGAGGAAGTGGGTCGGGCTACCGCTCCCAGTCCCATCTTCAGCACAATCGTCATGGGCGTCCTGCCAATCCTGGAAGCCGGCACTGAGGATCAGAAGAAGCGTTTGCTGACAGGCGTGGCGAACGGGGAGATCCTTCTGACCATGGCCGTAGCCGAGCCGGAGACGGACTACCAGCCGCAGCATATGTCCACGCACGCCACGCACCACAAGAATGGCTCGTTTGCCATCAACGGCACCAAGCTGTTCGTTCATAATGCGCACACGGCAGACTACCTTCTGGTGGTAGCCCAGACGCGCGCACTCAGTGCCGCTGGTGATGGCATAAGCATTCTCATCGTCGACAGGAAGTCACCCGGGATAGGGCTGACTCCGCTTATCACTATTGCCGCCGACAGGCAATATGAAGTGGCCTTGGATAGGGTGGCTTGCGCTGCCGCTGATATCCTGGGCGGTCTGAACAAAGGCTGGCCGATTGTGGAGTCTACTCTGCGCAAGGCCACCGCGCTGCAGTGCGTGGAGATGGTCGGGGTAGCGCACAGGGCGCTGGAACTGACGGCCAGCTATGCGGCCACCAGAATCCAGTTCGCCCGCCCGATAGGTAGCTTCCAGGCGGTGCAGCACCGCCTGGCCGACATGCTCACGGATGTAGAGAGTGCCCGGTGGTTGAGTTACCAGGCCGTCTGGCGCCTGGACAGAGGGCTGCCGGCTATCAGGGAGATTTCCATTGCCAAGGCCTGGACGAGCGATGCCTGCCAGCGCGTCGTGTCCGGGGCGCAGCACATTCATGGAGGGGTGGGGTTTGACTTGGACTACGACCTCCACTACCATTTCCGTTGGTCCAAGGCGATGGAATTGAATCTTGGCTCGGCCCCAATCCACAAAGGCATAGGCGAATCGGCGATAATCGAAGACCTTCTTAGGGTCTAGTTGCACATAACAGTCTTTCAGAATAAGGGGGTCTCTCATTGCGATGAGATGCTGGATGGTGTGCGCTAGTCCATCCCTGGACGGTTGACAACGTACGGCTGGCTGGCGATAGAAGCAATGAAAAACTCGACATTCTCTCGGTTGTTTTCTGCGCGCGGGCTGCCTGTGTGCATGGCCTTGGCCCGTGTTGCAGCAGAGGTTGAAAAACAAGAAAGGGGGCTTGTATGAGTGAACGAGTGGGGATTGTGGCGGTGGCGCAGACCAAATACCATGCCAATAGGGCTGACGCGAACGAAGGCGAGCTGGTCTACGAGGCAGTAGGTCAAGTCCTGAAGGAGACGGGCCTGAAGTTTGCCCAGGATGGCACCGGCATCGATGCCACCATAACCTGTTCGCAGGATCACTGGGACGGCCGAACCATATCGAACTGCAACGTGATGTCCTATGTCGGTTCGCATCACAGTGATGAGGACAAGATAGCAGAGGATGCGCTGACCGCGGTCTATGCTGCTTTTGCCCGGGTCCTCTCGGGACATCAGGATGTGGTTCTGGTGGCGAGCCACTGCAAGGAATCCCAGGCAGACAAGTGGGGGATTGAGAATACAGCCCTGGATCCCATATTCCTCAGAGTCCTGGGTCTCGATTTCCTGAGCGCCGCCGCACTGCAGGCCAGGCGCTACATGTACAAGTACGGGATCACGCCTGAGCAGTGCGCCAAAGTGGTGGTCAAGAACCGGGGAAATGCCAAGAAGAACCCCTTCGCCCAGGAGTCCGCTGAAATCACGATGGCAGATGTCCTGGGATCACAGGTGCTGGCATCCCCCATAAGGCAACTGGACATGAAGCCAACGTCGGACGGCGCCTGCGCCATGATACTGGCCACAGAGAAGAAAGCCAAGAAACTGTGTTCGAAACCGATATGGATAAAAGGCGTTTCGAACTGCTACGAGACGCACTATCTGGGTGACCGCGATCTGGCAGACTGCGACGCCCTGGTGAAAGCGGCCAAGAAGGCCTACAGCATGGCGGGCATTACTGATCCCAGTAAGCAGGTCAACGTGGTCGAGGTATCAGAGGAGTATTCCTATCAGGAATTGCTCTGGATGGAGGGACTCGGGCTCTGCGGGCGGGGAGAGGCCGGCAAGGCCATTGACGGCGGCGCGACCCAGATCGGAGGACAGCTTCCGGTCAACCCTTCTGGTGGCATGCTTTCGGGCAATCCCACGGTGGTCGCGGGCATGACGCGCATAGCCGAAGGAGTGCTGCAACTGCGGGGTGAGGCTGGCGAGAGGCAGGTGCCAGGGGCGAAAGTGGCTCTGGCTCACGGTTTCACCGGCGTCTGTGGTCAATTGCAGGGCGTCATGATACTGGGGAAGGCTTAGCTGGAGGTAGAGACATGGGAAATAGAGTCGCGATTGTCGGAATAGGCCAGACCTATCACAAGAGCAACCGCAAGGATGTCAATATGCAAGAGATGGTGGGAGAGGCGGTAAGGGCGGCGCTGGTTGACGCGCAAGTGAAGGCCAAGGATGTTGAGGCCGTATTCACGGCGAACATGGAGACCTTTGAGAACATCTTTCTCCCGGATGAGCTGATGGCCGACGAAATGGCGGCTTTCATGAAGCCGGGCCTGAAGGTGGGCACTGGAGGCACCAGCGGTGCCTCGGTTGTCGAGGAAGGATTCCACTTCGTCGCCTCAGGCCTCTTCGACACTGCCATGGTAGTTGGGTTCGAGAAGCAGGACTGCGGTGACACTACGGCGGCCATCACCGCTGCTGTCACCCCAGTGTGGGGCAAGGGCGTGGCTACCGGTGCCATTGGAGAGTTCGCCAAGCAGGCCCTAACCTATATGGAGAAGTCGGGCGCCAAGGAAGAGCACGCGGCCATGGTGCGGTTGAAGGCGGACAAGGGGGCATGCCGGAATCCCTACGCCCATCTGAGGCTGGGGCTAAAGAGCATTCAAGAGGTGCTGGACTCAGGATATCTGGTGTGGCCTCTCCGGTTCCTGGACTTCTGCCCTCAGTCCGTCGGCGCCTGTGCCCTGATACTGGCTTCGGAGCAGAAAGCCAAGAAGATCACCAAGAAGCCGGTCTGGATAGCTGATGTCGTTACTGTACATCAAGAGCCGTTCCGGGCGGGGTCGTTCGGCGATCCGACCGGCAAGGAAGCTTACAGTCAGGACATCGCTGTAGAGAGACTCTACAAGAGGAACGGTATCACCAATCCCATCAAGGACATGTGCATGGCAGAGATCTATGAGCCTTCGAACTGGGAGGAAATGAGCCACTATGAGCACTATCACTTCTGCGAGAAGAATGAGGGTTGGAAGATGGTGGAAAAGGGGATAACCGAAATGGAGGGGGCGTTCCCGGTGAATCCCTCGGGGGGCGTGATTGCCACCAACCCCATCGGAGCCACCCCCACGATCCGAGTGGCAGAGGCGGCACTGCAGGTACGCGGCGATGCTGGTGAGCATCAGGTGACCAGGGACGTTCATACAGCTATGGCCACTGCTCTGGGCGGGCCGAACTGGACGGTGGTGACACTGCTCAAGAGGTCACTGTAGGAGGAGAAGGATGACAACTGAGAAGAAGGCTGAGAAGAAACCGGAATACATCAAGGTTGATATAGCCAGACCTCGGGCCTACAGATGGTCCAGCGGCAAATACCTGGGCAAGCTGTACAGAGAGGCCATGGACAACAAGAAGTTGGTGACCAACCGTTGTCCGAAATGCAAGGAGTTGCTCTGGCCGCCGGCAGGTGCCTGCGGAAGATGCAACGTGGCGGCGGGTGAAGACTGGGTGACGATGAGCGACAAAGGGACGGTCATCCAGTACACCTACCTGGTCTTTCCACTGTGGGATCCTCACTACGGAGACAGGCTGGCCAATCCTTACCCCACGGCCACCATCAAACTCGATGAAGGCGTGTTCCTGGTGCACTTCCTCGAGGAGAAAGACCCGGAGAAACTGAAGAAGGTGAAGCGGGTGCAGGCGGTATGGAAAGAAGAGGGCAGAGGCCGTGGTTTGGCTGATATCCTGTACTTCAGGACCATTGACGAGTAGGAGGACAAGAGATGGCTGAGTTAATGGCTGACAGAGTAGAGAAGCTCAAGGATCTGGACGTATTCGTCTATCACGGGAAGATATACATCCCGAATACTTACACTGCGGGTGCAGTGGGCAGTCGCTTCCTCATCGAGTTGCGGGACAAGAAGAGGATCATGGGCACCAAATGCCGCACCTGCGACAAGGTGTACGTCCCGGCCAGGTCTGTCTGCAAGTACTGTTTTGCCCAACTGGACAAATGGGAAGAGGTTAGCGACACAGGGACGTTGCTCACCTACACAGTTGCCGGCCGACCCAATGGCGTGCAGCCGGTTGACCCGCCGATAATATACGGCATCATCCAACTTGACGGTGCCAGCACAGGCTTGGTCCACATGCTGAGCGAGGTCGACTTCGAGGAGTTGGTCATCGGTATGAGGGTCAAGGCCGTTTTCAGCGAGAAGAGGGTAGGTAGCATCCTGGACATCAAGTACTTCAAGCCCTTGGCGTAGGGACACAGAGTCTTTCTGTCTGGCAAGAGACGGAGAACTGGTAGGTTGACAGCGGTATCCGCGCCCAGTTGATGGCTGAGCGCCTGTCTCAAGATAGATGCAGGATGCTTGTCATCGAGACTCTGAGGGCAAGGGGTTGTTCCCCGGAGTTCCCTAACCTTCCCCAAGAGTGGGGTCAAAGAGGTGCAGGAGAAGCTCCTGCCGGGAGTCCGAGGGTGTCCCTCGGTTCCATGTTTGTTCTTCCCCCAAGAATGGGGGACATAGGGGGTTGATACAAGAACAGTAGAGACAACTTCCCGGGTGATACCGGGAGGTGCAACCTGGACCCAACCAGTATCAGGAGGAAGATATGGCTGAACAACTGAGCATTACCACCAAGAACTGCACGGTCGAAAAGGAGGGCCATGTCCTGATAGTCACCCTCAACCGGCCGGAGGCCAAGAATGCGCTCAGCTCCCCCATGCTGGTGGGCATGTACAAGGCCTGGCGACTTCTGGACGAGGACCCTGACCTGTACTGCGCCATATTGACTGGCAAAGGGGACACCTTCTGTGCCGGCATGGACCTGAAGACCGGCCCGGCCGCGGGGGAAGACGCCGAGGAGATCCAGCGGCTGATGCAGAGTGTGCCCAACCTGCACTGGCAGGCGCTGCTGCGGGAGAACCTCCCCTCCAAGCCGATCATATTGGCCGTGGAGGGGTTCGCGGTGGCTGGAGGCACGGAGATTCTGCAGGGGACCGATATTCGGGTGGGGAGCGAGGACTCCAAGTTTGGAGTGACCGAGGTCACGCGTGGTCTGTATCCCATGGCTGGCTCCGCATTTCGTCTTCCCCGACAGATTCCTTATTGCCTGGCAGCAGAGATACTGCTTCTGGGTCGTCACATCACTGCCCAGGAGGCGCTGCAGTTCGGGCTCATCAACCGGGTGGTTCCCAAGGGCAAGGCCGTGGAAGAGGCGATGAAGATTGCCCAGCAGCTCTGCGAGAACGCGCCCCTGTCCATCAAGGCCATCACCCGGACGCTCCGCGAGATCGATGCGTCGGTGCCGCTGGCAGAGGCATTCAAGAAGAACGATGAGCTCGGAATACCGATCTTCGCCACCGAAGACTCCAGGGAGGGCATGAAAGCCTTCAAGGAGAAGCGCAAGCCGGTGTACAAAGGCCGCTAGTCGCGGGTGAGTAGGTAGAGGTCACTCGCCTGTCGCGCGTTTGGCTCTGAAACGGATGAGGCCCTTGTGTGAAGGCTGCTCCAACCACGCACAAGGGCCTTGTGTTTATCCGTACACCAGCGCTCCGGTCATGAGCGGACCGCTGGCTTGACACCGTGTTCAAACACCAGGTCGGCGCTAGTTCGGCCAGAAGAACATGACCCGTACCCGGTAGGGCTCGGTCTGTCCCACGAGCACGCGGGCTTCGGCTTTCTCCAGGCCTATGTCTGTGTGCATGTGATCCGTGAATATGTGCAGAAACACGTTGAAAATGGTGTCGCAGTTTATGCCGCAATGGTTACAGTAGTAGGTCTGCCTCATTTCAATCTTTCTCCCTCACTGGCGTTGCCGATCGGTCATGGCTGACCGGTCTAGTTCATCAGCGCCCCTTTTGCCCCTATGTTCGCCAAGGCCTCTGCGGCTGCTTTCCGGACGTGGACAGACCTGTCGCTCGTAGCCTGCTTCAGCAGTTCAATGGCTTTCGCGTTGCGGATTCTTCCCAGGGCCCACACGACCTCTTCCCTGACATCTTCCTCTTCATCTTTCAATGCCTGGATCAAAGGCTCAACTGCTCTGACATCCCGAATTCTTCCCAGGGCCCAGGCCGCTTCCTCTCGAACGTCCTTGTCCGTATCGAACAGGGCTCGGATCAAAGGCTCAACCGCCCGCGCGTCTCCAATCTTCCCCAAGGCCCACGCTACTTCTTCTCGAACATCCTCATCATCGTCATCCTCTAGAAGATCGATGAGAGCCTCGACGGCGCGGGGGTCGCCCATGGCGCCCAGGGCCGAAGCCGCCTCCTGACGAACGTAGCAGTCCTCGTCACAGAGAGCTCTGACGAGAGCGCCTACGCTTCTGATATCTCCGGCAACATCACTTACCATCTCTGTCCTCCTCTTTTTCCCACTGGTGGGGGTAACCAGTATTCCGTTGGCTGAGGCCTGCCGACCAACAACCGTTTGCATCGGAACCAGTATGAGGTTGGTCCGTCACACCTGTGTCTCTTGGTCGGCGCACGACCTCACAAAAGTGTCTCCCATGGGGGGCAGATTTCCCGCCTGGGTCTCAGTCCAAGGGGTGGAGAAGATGCCGGATTCTGTAAGACCCCGCTTCTCTGCTCAAGTGATGGAAGGGCCTCTTGGCTGCAGCATCCTATTCGTCATACTGGTTGCGTTGGT
>DAIQQD010000037.1:0-4275 GCA_036787015.1 Chloroflexota bacterium | reverse complement strand
GCCGGCTACAGCCCACGGATGATCGCCGGTGCTTCTCTCAGCCGTCACTCGCTGTCGTTGGGCATCGGTCCAAAGGGAGGATCAAGAGGGATGCCGTGCCATGTGCACTCGACCGGGGCTTCGCAACAACAGGCTGCCTGCTACGACATCGCTTGGCAGGTTGCAGGATTCAATCAGCGTTTCCCTAAGGAGGGCTGACTGGCCAGGATGCGGAGAGAAGCTCCTCCAAGGGAGGGGATGAGGGGATATGGAAAGAGGGTCCACTCAGTTAGTGCCGCTCGGTTGGCACCAGGTCGAAAGGGGTGGACCACCCGACTGGGGTCAACCTGATGACAGGGATGAACAAGCGCCGAATCCTGACTCAAGAGGGCTGTCACCAATACGCCTGGATGCTCTCCGCTCAGCCTGGCCGTGAAGCCATTGCTGTGAGACGTACTCGGTGGCTCCGATGGCGGTCTCTGACATCTGCGCTTTCTCTGCCCTCTCCTGGTTGAAGTGCCTGATCCGGCCACACCAGCGGCATTCCCACTTGTCGCTCTCCGGTACGTCTTCCACCCAATAGTGGCCCCTGTGCGGTGAAGGCCTGCATCTCCCATCCATAGCAACCTCCTGACCTGGGAAGCGTGTCCAGTACCCCCCATGTTGCCCACCGCGGGTTGAGGCTATGCCTCTGGTGCGCCATCAGGCTACTGTCTTGAAGCCACCCAACCACCCCGCAGGCTCGTCTGTGGATAGTCTAAGTACGGCGGGGAGTGTATCCCAGAAAACAGAACCTGTCAATCGTTGCGTTGACACCTCTCAAACGACATTACAGTGCCTCCACGTTCCACAGTGCCACGCTACCGCAGCCAGGCATTGGGAGACGGGGTCATTCCATACGCTGCCGGATGCGGTTGTTCCCAAGCACCGTGAGGCTCCGCCGCAGGCTAGACAAGACCATCAGCGGCCTCTTGGCATTATGGCCGTTATCGGATACTGCAACCCTGGTAGACTGCAGATGCACAGTGTCGCTGAAGTAGCAGCCAAGCTGGGATTCACTGACAGGCACGTCAGGTTCCTGCTCAAGAGAGGGCAGTTGAGTGGCAGGAAACTGGGTCACGACTGGGTCGTACTCAGCCTGGACTACAAGAGGAGAAGGAAACCGAAGAGAAGAGGCGAGAGCGAGGCCGCACCAGGGGAGTTGAGGCAAAGGACGGACGAAGTGTGGACGGATGGGAGTTTCTAGGCATCTCCCCGGATGCTCCAGTGTCGCCCTCCTATGCACCCGAGGGTCGACAGAGGGCCCAACCTGCAGCCAACTGTTGTGTCTTGGCAAAACATCCGGGTGCCAACTCGCATGTCCATTACGCCTGGTACCATCGAGCGCTTCTCCCACAACCTGTACGGTTCTCCAGGCGTATGCTCAACGCGCCCGTAGGATTAAGACTCAATAGAATGCCTGTGATGCCGCATATCGCGTGCTTGACTTTCCGCTGCTTTCCTGTTAAAAGAGTATCTTCGGACGTGGCGCGATCGAGACAATCGGGTAAAGAGAGGTTCTGCTAGATGTCTACTAAGAGTCCCCATCAAGAGGCTCCCATGGACTGGCGGAGTGACCCCGATCTCAGGACAGTAGATGTTGTGGTCTGCACCACTGCCGGCACGTTTGTTGGCCACACCTACCGTTCGAGTCGACTGCGGCTGCTGGACGCCTTGAACAAAGGGTTTGCAGCACGTGGAGCACGCATAGGGTTGGACTACATGCCGATGACTGATGTGGAGATGTACTTCCCTGAAGGCGGGCGACAGTCGATGTCCTCAGTTCACATAAGGAAAGCAAACGTGGTCTTCGTGGCTGAGAAGAGTGGAGGCCAACCGGAAAGTGATGGCAGCAAAGCCGGAAAGGTCATCGTTGCCAAGAAGCCTGTGGATGCGAGAGTATGCGTGGTGCCATATGTCTTGGTGGGGAGGCTGCACAGTGCTGCCTGGGCTGAACTGGTCACCAGCCTCCATCAGGAAGAGGCCTTCATTCCACTGACGAAGGTACAGATTACGCCGCCGTTGGCCACCGGCGACAGCCAGTTTGACTTCGTGGCGGTCAACAAGGACCAAGTAGTTTATGTCGGCGAGGCCCAGTAGGCCACTGCCGGACTTGCGTATCATCGGGCGACTGCCTCACGAACTACCACTGCTGCCGTATTCTTCCCATGCATGCCAATGCTGCAGGGAACGCGGATGCCCCAGCCCCTCTGAGGCATGGTTGGCTGGGCAGGGATGTCTCTTTCCATTCAGCAGGCCCACCTTTCCGGGCGTCCGGTTTGCCCTTCTCCCAAGTCTCCTGATATGTTAGAGGGTGAACGCGTGCGGGGGCGCAATTGCGTTGCCCGACTCCCGGTGGAACCCTGTCACAACATACAGACTACATTGCGCAACGCTGGTGACGGCGACTTCAGTGCGAAGGGAAAGGAGCAGACACGGTGGAGATCAAGATTAGACAGGCGCGCCCGGAAGATGCCAAGCTACTCGCTTGGTGCATGCTGATGGCCGGGAGGTCGCACTTGGAGGTCGGCATCTGGGATTTCGTGATCTCTCAACCTGAAGAGCGGTGCCTGCAATTTCTGGAGATGCTGGCCCTGGAAGGGCCACGACACATGTGCTACTACACTGAATTCCTGGTGGCTGATGTCGATGGACACCCCGCGGCGGCTCTTGAGGGCTTCGATGCGGTGAAGAACGGCGAGGACACGGTCACCATCCCTATGGTCAATGTGATCCAGAAGATGGGCCTGACGGAGCAGGACATGGCACCCGGCGTGGAGAAACTGGCGGCCTTCATGACCTGCCATTCTGACTTCCTTCCGGATACCTGGGTCGTCGAGCAGGTGGCCACAAGGCCGGAGTTCCGCCGGGTGGGAGCGATCAGCAAGCTGCTCGAGGCAGTTCTGGATCAAGGCCGCAAGCAGGGCTTCAAGCGGGCTCAGGTCAGCTTCTACATCGGCAACACGCCCGGCGAGCGCTCATACAAGAAGGCGGGCTTCAAGTATCTGGACGAGAAGCGCCATCCCGACTTCGAGAGGGTCATCGGGTCACCGGGCATGATTCGCTACGTGCGGGACCTGTAGGGGATTGAGACGCAACCAAAAGGGGGGCACGGCATGCCGTGCTACTACTGTGTGTCTCTACGGTGCGCGATCAAGATCGAACATCTCACCCTCCGCAGGTGAGGACCCTGCTCTCTGCGGGTTCTCACGGTCCATCGCCCATCTCAGAGGATTGGTGGCGATGTATTCCCGTATTCTCTCCAGGTCGCGGTCGTCGCGAACGACGTGCTCAAAATAGCCACGCTGCCACAATCGAGCCCGGAACGTCGGCCATCCGCATTGTCGAGTGCCCATGACATATTCATGGGTGGTCGTGGATTTGAAGGCCTGTATTATTCGTCCCAGAGACCCCGCCATCGTCCCGTAGGGGCGATCCTTGTGATCGCCCGAATCTGGTTGATGGGAATCACCAGGGCGAATACAAGATTCGCCCCTACCGGGGATCGCAATGATGCCATGGATATGGTTTGGCATAACCACGAACTCATCTGTTTCGGCACCAGGGTAGTGGTCAGGAATCTCCTCCCAGACTGCCTGTATCATGCTGCCAGCATCAGACAGCCGGACCTCTTCACCCACCACGTCACCTAAAAGACACGCACGATCCTGTGTACACATCGTCACGAAATAGGCCCCGGCCTGGGCGTAGTCGTATCCCTTCAGTCGAATGGAACGGCGGTAATGAACGTTCACGTCGTCATCCGGTAGCAGCACGGCACGCCGTGCCCCTACGAGAGGGGTGGCAGTGCCTTCATAATCCTCACCGTCTCCAGGCTGACCGTGACCACTTGGCCGATAAGGCGCACGATGTACTCCGGGTCATCAGCGCGGTTGGGGTCGTTGACGATGCCGCTGCGCTTGTCGGTGCTGACCTGATACTGATCGACGATCCAGTCCAGCGCCGAACGGTTGCCGAGGCGGTATTCGAAGACCTCCGGTGGAATCCCGCCGAGGATCAGGAAATCATTGTAGACAAGCTGCGTCTTGTCCTTGGAGAGCTTCATCTTCTCCACCCGCCAGTTCAACGGCGCGTCTTTGTTCTCCAGCCTCTGAAGCGGATATTCAGGCTGCTTCTCGTAGTTCACGTGGAGGTCAGCCAGCCTGGCTCCGGCTCTGGCAAATCCACTGAAGTCCGGCGCATAGGGGATGCGCGGCAGCTCCCGCTTCAGGTTGGCGGCGTACTTCTCACGGTACT
>DAIQQD010000217.1:0-3761 GCA_036787015.1 Chloroflexota bacterium | reverse complement strand
GAAGTTCGCAGTTCTGGATATCGTACACCATGGCCCACTTATGTCTACTTGCAAAAACCTACACCTGCCGGGCAATGCCGATTTGGCGTGGAGCCGGCAGCTCGGCCATGACTCAAACCGGTGAGGAACGAGTAACCGGCCATACGCCACGGGAAGCAAGTGCCAATGTGCAGTTTGGAACAAGGGATGATATATAATGATCTCGAGGGACTAGGACGTCATTGCGGCAGACGTCCGACCCGATCACCTAGGATGAACGTCAAGAGGAGAGGTTATGGGCATGATAGACAGAAGAACCGGTACCGAGGACATTGATTCGCTTATCGACGATCTCACTTGTGAAGACGTGAAGCATTGCCAGCGTGCTAGAGGTGCATTCGTGGCAATGGGAGAAGATGCTGTCCCACATTTGGTTCGAGTCCTGAGCGATTACAGGGGCTGGCAGCGCTGGGAGGCAGTGAAGGCCCTGGGGCAGATTCACAGCCCTGAGTCAACCGAGGCTCTTGTTGAGGCACTGGGGGACAAGGACTTCGACATCCGGTATCTCGCAGCGAAAGGCTTGATTCAGCACGGGAACAGTGCCCTTGTACCGCTCATGGATGGGCTGATCAGCCATTCCAAATCGCCTTGGTTTCGGGATGGGGCTCGGCATGTGCTGTCAGACTTCTCGCACTCCGGATCGAGGAAATTGCTCTCGCCGCTCGTGGATGCCTTGAAGGGTCCGGCACCGGCTCTTGAAGTACCCCTGGAGGCCCGGAAAGTCCTGGATGCGCTACTGGAGAAGCAGAGCAGCGGCCATCGATCCGGGAGAACGGGAAAGCACATAGGTCACTAAGGGCCGGGGCCTTCGGCGGAATACGCGTCGCTGGGAACAGATGCTTGGGGAATAGCCCCGTTTTCAGGTGCTATCGCAGTCGTTCCGGAGACGGCGAGGGAGAGCGTCTTTCCGCGAGTCTTTCGGCCTGAGCAAACGGCAACCCAAGACAAAGAAGTTCTGATCTCGACAGTCTCTGAAACAGCTGTCGCTGACCTGCCGACCGTGTTCATGTCTACCTGCAGGAATCTGCAGATGTGACACAACAGCAATGCGAAAAACTTTGGTTCACTCGCAGGATGCCCCTCAGCCCTATAGAAAGCCTCGCCAAGCCGGTATGACACCCACCCTCATGTCTCTCCGAGATTGTCAAACAGTGGGTGTTATCATCTTTGAGGGCAGGTCGTCATGAAGAAGAGGCGATCTCGCTTCCTGCTACCCTGTGCTCCCCGAAGACGGGTTTCCGTCCCTGAAAGGTGCCCCGGAGAAGATCGAATCCCGGAGACTGCCTTATAATAGTGAGCAGGCCCACCTTGCGCTGGTGAACCGGCTGCCCCAAGAGTCAGCGCAGGCGGTGGGATCACCATAGGAGCGACACCGTTGCTGGTACCATCCGTGCCGGCAGTGTCGCAAAGGCAGCAGGACAAAGGGTAAGGCAGGCAAGGTGGATTGATGGATACCGAAGTCATAATCGTTCTGTCCATCCTGGTCGTAACCGCCATCCTGCTGATCGTGGACAAACTGCGCATAGACGTCGTCGCCATCCTTTGCATGTTGGCGCTGGCGTGGACTCGCATTCTCGAGCCTCTGGAAGCACTGTCAGGCTTCTCCTCAAATGCAGTCATCACCATAATAGCAGTGATGATCCTGGGAAGAGGCGTCGCTCGAACGGGTGTGATGGCAGGTTTTGCGCGCCTGGCATTGAAGTACGCTGGCAACAGCCAGCGCAGGATTGTAGCGGTGGTGTCGACCGGGGTAGGGCTGTTGTCCGGTTTCATTCAGAACATAGGAGCGGCGGTCCTTTTTCTGCCTGCTATTCTGGACATTGCTCGCCGGAGAAAGATGCCGGTTTCCAGTCTGATCATGCCCATAGGCTTCGCTATTATCTTGAGTGGCACCCTCACCATGATCGGCTCGGGCCCCATGATGTTGGTGAATGACTTCCTGATCGGGTCTTCACTCGAACCATACAGGCTTTTTGCCGTGACACCGGTGGGGTTGGCTCTTCTGGTTTCATGCTTGGCGTTCTTCTTCTTCCTCGGCAGATTCGTTCTGCCACGCTACAAGCCTGTTGATGACCTTGACCTGTTTCAGACCAGGCTGGTTGAAGCCTGGGACCTTTCTTCAAACATCCGGCATTACAGCATAAACGCGGGTAGTCCGATAGTCGGCAAGAATCTTGAGGAAACAGGCATCTGGGACAGGCACAGTCTCCATATCCTGGCCATAGCTAGAGACAAGTCCCTAGAGTATGCCCCCTGGCGCGAAACCAGGTTTGAGGCTGGTCAGACGATAGCTCTCCTTGGCAATGAAGGCAATATAAGGGAATTCGCTTCTGCGTACAATCTGGTCCCCGCGGCAAAACCGAGAAGCCTCGAATCGCTGGATGATACCTCCACCGCCGGATTTGCCGAAGCGGTTGTTCCGCCCCGCTCCGGGATGGCCGGGCAGACCATCAGGAGATTCGGTCTGCGCCGGCGCTACGGGGTCGAACCAGTCGTGCTGTATCACAAGGGGGAGAAGGTAAGAGGGGACTTCTCCGACGTTGCGGTAACTGCGGGAGACATATTCATCGTTCACGGATTGTGGGACAGGATAGCGGACCTGAAGAAGGGTAATGACTTCGTGGTTGTTACACCTGTTGAAGCAAATGAGAAGGACACCTCCAAGGCATGGATAGCCCTGTTGTGTTTCGCCCTTTCTGTCGGACTGGCTCTGACAGGTTTCTCAATCCCGATCTCTTTCATGTCCGGGGCCATTGTCATGGTGTTGACTGGCGTATTGCGCATTGATGAGGCGTACCATGCAATCGACTGGAAGGTAGTCTTCTTCCTGGCTGGGCTTATTCCGTTAGGAGTAGCCATGCAGAAATCGGGTACCGCAGAATACCTGGCCGAGCACTTGATGTCCCAGGTCCAGGGGAGCCATACGTTCGTCATACTTCTGGCAATATCCGGGATAACTGCATTGTTTTCAGTCTTCATGTCGAATGTTGGCGCGGCCGTTATTCTTCTTCCGACGGTCATCAGCATAGCCGATACTGTAGGAATGGATCCCCGCCCGCTGGCATTACTCGTAGCCGTCTCGACCGCCAATTCGTTCATCTTGCCGACGCACCAGGTCAACGCACTGCTAAAGACCCCGGGTGGATACAAGAACAAAGACTACCTGAAAGCAGGGAGTGGATTAACGGTACTGTTTCTGCTGGTCGTGGTAACGATCTTCTACTTCTTCTACGTGTGACAAGGGAGTCGAAGGGGCCCTTGTCCAGCAGACAGTGCTGGATGCCGCGTAGCATCATACTTGAAGGAGGTGGCATGCTGCTAAAACACTATTTCCTGGAGAAGATCGCCCACAGCTCCTATATCCTGGCAGGCAAACAGACATGTGCCGTAATCGATCCCAGGCGTGACGTGGATATGTATATCAACGAGGCACGTGAACTCGGGGTCACGATAACGCATATTCTCGAGACCCACCTGCACGCTGACTTCATCTCCGGCCACATGGACCTCGCCGCCAAGACAGGTGCCAGGATCTACGCTCCCAAAGCGGGCAACTGCAGGTTTGAGCATGTTGCGGTGTCAGAAGGCGACAGCACAAACATAGAGGACATGAGACTGGATGTTCTGGAGGCGCCCGGCCACACTCCGGAACACGTCGTGTACCTGGTGACCGACAAGTCACGAGGCGATTCCCCTACCGGTGTTTTCGTCGGGGACGTGCT
>DAIQQD010000216.1:1904-3776 GCA_036787015.1 Chloroflexota bacterium | reverse complement strand
CTTCAAGTGCCGGCTGCTGCCTTTGGATTTGTTCGGGCTGTCCAGTCACCGGGCATTGACACGAAAGAAGCGGCCATGCTATAAGCGACGCGGAAGCGAGTCGGACCGGGACTCGATCTCAGCCAGGAGACGGTATGGACATCGTCTATGAACCTGACATCACCTATCGCAGGGCGTTGCAGATCGACAAGATGTGGGCTGATTCGGATGCGGGCGCCAAGCTTTGCGCTGAAGTGACAAACATGGCGGCCCTCAAAGGCAACGAGAGAGTCCTGGATGTAGCGGCCGCTACTGGCTGCTTGCTGGAGCTTCTTGCGGAGGCGCTTCCGGACGGTCATGCCATCGGAGTCGACCGATCTGCGGCTATGGTGAGGCTGGCGCAGGCCAAGTTGGTGAAAGGAAAGACCGAGCGTGCTTCCGTTGTCTACTCGGAGAGAGAGGACCTGATCTTCAAAGGTGCTGTCTTTGACATGGTCTTCTGTATGCTTGGCCTCTATCACTTCTCCGATCCGCTCGGCGCTCTGAAGGAATTCAAAAGAGTCCTCAAGAAGGGTGGCAGGCTGGTACTCTGTGAATATGAGGCCCCCGCCGATCCCGGATTGAGGGCAAGTCTGACCGAGTCGTTCCAACTCACTCATCCGCGCTATCGGTTCTATACCGGACCGGAGTTGTACGCGCTGGTCTCAGATGCCGGGTTGTCTCGGGAGAGATCGGCTACAGAGAGATTCACCTTTGACCAACATGGGGTGGGTGGCATGCCACTGGGTGTCCACTTCTTCGAAACCCGCTTCATGCTTCAAAGGCGTGGAGATCTAGACCTGTTGGCCAGTTTCGATGGAAACATATTCAGGCCGGTCGGTGCCATGATGCACCCGAAGGGAGCCCTCGATTTCATTCTGGTGCGCGCTGTCAAGTAGTGGCCCGGGAGGAGGCCCCGGTGTAGATGATGACATCCGGCATCAATCAACTGATGCTGCAGCGCTCTTGGAGGTCTGGGTGGCTGGGGGTAGTGCGGAGCGCTGGGATCGCGTATAATCTGTCTTCAGAGACAGCTGACTAGGCATGGCGAGTCTCGGTTGACGAGCGGTTCGGCATGGAAGGAGGGATTCCTGTGGGCGAAGTCAAGGAGCAATGTCCTCGTTGCGGAGGCAAGAAAGAGGTGGCATGCCTGGCATGCAAGGGCACCGGAGACGCCCGGAACGACTCCTGGGTTGTCATTGGGCCGTGCAAGGTTTGCGCCCAGAGCAAGCGCAAGGGATTTGTCACCTGTCCAAAGTGCGGCGGCAATGGCTTTGTGATTACCAAAGAGACGCCAACGCCAGATACCAAGAAGTGGTAGGGCGATTTGATGACAAGGCGTTACTCTTCTTGGCTGGCGTCCTGTGGCCGTCACCCGTGGAGCGTATTCTGGCATTCATCGAGAACTCGTCTTGGCGGCGGCGCATCGGAGTGACCCTGACCTTGGCAGGCTGAGAGGAATCCCAAGCCTCATCGCACCCGGCACTTCAAGTGGTCCGACGTTTCCTCGAAGATGTCCCACAGTCCCGAGTCAAAGATCTTCTGTTTCGTGACGCTACGAGGCTGATGCCCGTCATCGATAACCAGGATGCCATTCCTCTTCACTATCCTCTTGATCTCCGCCAGGAATGCGGCAGAGTTCTTGATGATGAAGAACATGTCGATGGCACACACCACATCCGCAGTATCATCAGAAAGCGTGCTGTTGTACCCCTCTATCAGGATGGGGTGAACGTTTCTCAGTTTGCGTCTGGCGATCCGTTTTCTGACCGTGTCGATGGCGAGGTCGTGAATGTCGAGGGCGTACACCTTCCCCCTCTCTCCGGCGAGGGCGGCGAAGTTGACGGTGTACCT
>DAIQQD010000216.1:0-1804 GCA_036787015.1 Chloroflexota bacterium | reverse complement strand
AGGGCGCCGACCCCGAGGGACAGGAGAAGCACCGCGAGGTTCGGTATGCGTATGCCCATCAAGTCATCTCCTTCGAGGCAAAACCGCGTCCGCCGGTGAGGTGTTTGGGCTGCCTGCCCAAGCAGTCTAGCATCCCAAGGCAACACGCGCCAGAGGCGACTGGCCGTGTCAGCCCAGTTCTTGTTCCAGGATACCGTAGAACTTGTCCCTGGCGGCTCTCTCGATCCACGGGCGGTGGCCGCACTTCTCCACGGGAATGAAGGTGAAATTTTTCAGCACAGCCGACAGTGGGACTCTGACACCAGCGGCGGGGTGAGGATCGTAGTCTCCGTGAATAGCCACCACCGGGCACCGGATTTGCCTCCCCAGCGCCAGCAGTTCCCCACCGCTTCGCAGTTCTTGAGCATCTCTCCAGACACTCCGGTAGGCGTCGTATTGGCATTCGATGATTTCGCTCTCGCACGGGAGAGGATCGAAGGAATCCGCCCTGGACAGGAGGCTGCCGAGTTCGGCAAAGAGGCGGTTCTTGTCTGAGGCATTTGGGTCGTCCAGGGCCCTCGAGAGGGAGTCTACCGTGTTCACCTCCTCTTTTGTCAGACGGCCCAGTCGAGTTTCCGTGATGCGTTCTGCGTATTTGTCTTCGAACACGGCGCTGCTGACAAGGATGAGTTTCTTCACGAGTGACGGTGACTGAGCTGCCAAAAGGTAACTCAACATGGCTCCCCAGGAGTGCCCGATCAGCGCCACCGGGAGGTGACTGCTCCGCTTCAGGATTGTCTCGAGTTCGACGACCTGCCCCTGTAGGGTTGACGCTGTCTGAAGCGGTTCGAGAACACTGTGGGTCTTGGCGAGTTCCCGGGCCACCGGGGCCAATTCTCCCGGCGCACCGGGCCCGCCGTGAATGACGGCCACAGTGAAAGGAGAATTGCCATAGGTCCTCATGTTGTTCATGTTCGTCAGACGTGGCGCATGGGCGGATTGACCAATTCGTTGATGCCCCTAGTATCACTCGGGGCCGTTGCATGCGCAAGGCCATGCATCGCCGCGGCACAACGGGCATGCCGGAGATGCCGTCTCAATAGTGGTATACCCGGCAAAACAAAAAGCAGGGGGATCGACGATCCCCCTGCAAACTGCCTTCCTCAGGAAGGCTTACAGAGCTAAGTAGAAGCGCGGGGCTATGAAGCGATCCTTCTTATTCTCGATGACGATGAGGCCTGAATTCCGCGGGGCGCTGTTCCAAAGCGAAGCCGGTCTCTTGGCGGAGAACGGAATCCCTAGAACATCTGAACAGGGATGGTATGTCCGCCACCCTTGCCGATCTTCCGGGTCGCCGGCTGTGGTACCGGTTTTAACTCCTGCTCTGTCTTCTTTCCCTCTGCCATCGTCTCAATCCCTCTTTCAGTTGGTGCGAACCAGGCGCTGTTTCCGGGAAAAAGAAAAACCGACCTGAAAAGGTCGGTTTCACTATTGGCTCGCCACCACCCAAGTGACCACGTACAGGTAGTGGTTCAGCGCCTCCCGGAATCGCCTGTGTCTACACTATCAGTCTGGTTGCGTCTCCTCTGCAGCCTTAGTCGCTGGAGCCCATCTGAATCCCTCGGCTGTTCTTCCGGGGAGGGGGCCATGTTGGGGGGCGTCCAATGTGAGGTTCCGGACGTTTGCGGCGTCTCAGGCCGGCCCTGGTGCTGGGATAGGGAAGGAGGTTACTCCCCGCAACGGCGGTGTGGGTCAGGGGATTGGTGAGGATGGCTGCCGAGCCAGGAATTGAACCTGGACTAAGGGATCCAAATTCCCCTGTGCT
>DAIQQD010000215.1:0-3801 GCA_036787015.1 Chloroflexota bacterium | reverse complement strand
GCCGATGGATAAGCTGTATGAGAATTCCGAGACGGGTTGCTGCCCCAGATTCAATCCGGAGCCCTGGGACGGCAAGGAGGTCACCTTCAAAGACAAGCTGTTCCTGAAAGAGCATATCCGGACCTTCCTGCACATACCGCTGGGTTTTGGCAAGGTGATGGTGAAAACCACGGAGAAGATCAAGGCGGCCGATGCCCTGCCACCGCAGCCGTTGATGCTCTACGACGACACGTCTCTCTGGGGCGCCGACCTGTACATCGCTGTGAGCAAGGACGTGCCGGGGGCCAAGATGGAAACGATCTCCGGCAACTTCCTCAGCAAGGTTTTCGAGGGACCGTTCCAGAATGCGGGCAAATGGTTGAAGGAGATGAACGAATACGTGAAGTCAAAGGGCAAGGAACCCAAGAAGGTCTACTTCTTCTATACCACCTGCCCCGCTTGCGCCAAGGTGTACGGCAAAAACTACACCGTGACTCTGGCCAGAGTCTAGGCATAGGTTGAATCGCATTCCCGGCGGTCCGGGATGCCCTCTAGTTGGCGCGTCCTGATGCTGCCGGGCGACGGCGTAATACCACTTTGGCGCATCCCTCTGCCACGCGGTACTTCGAGAACCATCCGCGAGTTTCTTTGGATTGCCCACAATCGTGTGTGCTATCATGACAGGCAATCAGCGCAAGCAGCGTTCTGGTAGCTGACTGCCGACGTCTGAATATCGACGGCGACGAAAGGTGAAGACGGATGATTCGAAAAACGCTAGCTGTGCTTCTGCTTATCGGACTCCTGGCACTGCCCAACATGGTTGGCTGTTCTTCCGGACCGGAGTTCCCCGACGGCATATTCGGCACCGTCTTCGAGGACAGCAATGCCAACGGCATTCAAGACGATGACGAGCAGGGAGTCAAAGGGGTCCTGGTCTCCAACGGCGAGTACTGCCGACCGACCAACAGTGCTGGCGAATACAATCTGCCGGCGGAAGGATCCCTGGTCTTCATCACCACCCCACGGGACTACACGCCCACCGGTCGGTGGTATGGCAGCATCTCCAGTGGCGAAATCGACTTTGGTTTAAAGCATACGCCGGAGAAGGACTCTTCCGATTTCACGTTCGTTCAGATGACCGACATACACCTGTCACAGGATGAGGCAGCCGCGTTCAGCGAACTCACCGCCGAGTTAGATGAAATGGCTCCTGCCTTCGTCGTAGCCACAGGGGATCTCATTGATGAAGGTAACGCCGCCACTGTGGCCCAGGCAGAGCAGTGGTTCGATGTGTACGAGAACGTCACGTCCACACTGGTAATGCCCCTCTACAATGCGGTGGGAAATCATGACGTCGTCGGCATAAGCAACCAAGGCGTCGTCTCGACCGATCCGGGATACGCTGAAGGAAGCTTCATCAGCCGCTTCGGCCCAACCTACTATTCCTTTGACTGGGGCCAGTATCACTGCATCGTCCTGGACCCGAATGACCTTGTAGATGGGAAACAGGTCTATCGGATATCCGACACCCAGCTTCAGTGGTTGAAGGACGACTTGAAGCACAAGAAAGGCGACCCCCTCCTCATCTTCTTCCACGAGCCCACAGCCAGCTGGAGAAACCGCACTGAGTTCTTGAAAGTGCTGAAGGGCCGTTCGGCGAAGTTGTTCTGCGGGCACCTGCACCAGGACATATTGACTGATGCCACCGACGTCTCGGAGCAGATCACCGGGGCGGTCTGCGGCGAGTGGTGGCATGGTGCTAATCCTGACGGTAAGCCCGCCGGCTATCGGATAGTCTCTGTGAAGGGAGATGAAGTCGATAGCCTCTACAAGGGAACGGGAGATGAAAGGACCATCGATCCCGGCCTGACGCCGATAGTGAACGGACAAGTGGACTTGGCGGTCAAGATGCACAGCAAGCACGGCTCTGTATCCGAAGCGAGTTACCAGGTCGATGACGGTGATCCAAGAGCCATGGCTATTGATGATGGCCAGCCCTGGGCCACAGCCAAGGCCAACTGGGATACTGCGTCACTGGCAGAGGGCTTTCACCAGATCACCTTCACCGCAACGGACAGCGTTGGAAGCTTCCAGAAGCAGGTGGAGATCAAGGTGAGTAGCAGTGAGACGGTCTCCGTGTCGGACTTGACGTCTCATTGGAGGGTCTTCCAAGGGTCATATGTCTCCATCGAAGGGAAGGTCACATTGACACCATTCATTGGGCCATCGGCAACGCTTGGAATTCCAGAGGGCATGGGGCTTCTCGTCATTTCGGACGACAAGGACATGACTGTTGTGGTCGCCGGGGAGTGTTTCTCACCTCCTCTTTCGGAAGTCAAGACCAAAGTGCGCACCAACGACCAAGTGATCATCAAGGTTGTGCCGCTCAGGCTCAGCATGGAATTCGCAACATCGACCGAGCTCTACGAGGAGTACTACACCAAGATCGGAGCTTACAAAGACTACATGCCTGATTCGGCAATGGAAGGCCCCACAGGGGACCCGGTGGCAGTGTGGGGAGCAAGGTGGTTGAGCGCCGACGACCTGACGATCCTATCTGGGTGACACTCGCGCGGTTTTCGGACTGCTGGCGAGGAGTATACAAGATCTTAGAAGCTGAAAAGGAGGACATCAAGGGAATGGGAAGACTCGATGGCAAAGTGGCTATTGTGACTGGTGCCAGCCAGGGAATAGGACGCGGAGTAGCACTAGCATTGTCCAAAGAGGGGGCTTACACGGTGCTGGCAGCGCGCACCAAAGAGAACCTGCTCCGAACGGCAGAGCAGATCAAGAGCACAGGAGGACGCGCCCTGGCCGTGCCCTGCGATACCAGTCGCCGCGACCAGGTCAAGGCTGTGGTATCAGCAGCGGTGAAGGAGTTTGGCACAGTGAACATCCTGGCAAACGTAGCCCAATCCATGCGGAATGACGTCTCCTTTCAAGATACCACCGACGAGGACATGGCGCTGGCGCTGGGCAGTGGTCTGATGGGGACATTCTACTTCATGCAGGAATGCTTCCCCTATATGAAGAACCACGGTGGCAAGATCATCAACTTCGCTTCCGCCGCCGGCCTGGAGGGCCACAATAACTGGACCGCGTACGCGGCGGCCAAAGAGGGCATACGCGCGCTCACACGAGTAGCCTGCCACGAGTGGGGGCAATTCAGAATCAACGTCAACGTTATCTGCCCGATGGCCGATTCCGAGCACCTGGTGGAGTGGGGGAAGGCCAATCCCGGCATGCTGGACCTCATAACGGCCATGATTCCGCTCCGCCGCATAGGGGATTGCGAGAACGACATTGGCAGAGCGGTTGTCTTCCTGGCCAGCCCGGATTCGGACTACATCACCGGACAGACCTTGATGGTGGACGGCGGCCAGGCCATGCTGCGCTAGCTCAGCAGCGAGATTTCAGCTGCGCACGACTCGCCGAAACATAGCAAGAGGGGAGTGTGCACACTCCCCTCTTGGAACTCGATGCTGTGAACTCGTTCAATGGGCTCTAGGCCCGGTTCTTGGCTTCCGCTCTCTTCCTCTTCCGTTGTTCAATTCGATCCCGTATCACATAGTACAGCACAAACGGTGCTGCCAAGTGTAAGAGGAGAATCATTTCCCACTGCATCTCGGCCCCTTCTTTCTCAGTCTTCCCAAGACTTCCGATTCTCTGCCCTCGGGCGACTGACTGTGCGCTCGACTAGAACTCGCCGGGGTGCTTCGGCTCGGCTTTCCACTTGGTGGAGAGCAGCAGGCTGATGCTCTTCCATCTCAGGATGCCTTTGATCACCTGCCAGATGTCCGGCTTGGCTATGGCCACCCGGAT
>DAIQQD010000036.1:0-13431 GCA_036787015.1 Chloroflexota bacterium | reverse complement strand
CTGATTGTGGCGTGGTTGGCTCTGGGAACGGTGATGATCGTGCTTCGCCCGCATTGGTGGATCTGGTTTGGTGCTGTCAGCTATGTTATTGCCATCGTATACATCGTGGCTGAAGTCCTGACCTGGAGACGGGTATCGAGCCAGAAAGGCGTGCTGACGGGTCAGAAGGATCAGGAGCCGCCAACATCCAGTGGCCAGAGCAGCAACCCTAGGTAGCCAGCAGTGCCACTTTCGGTGGTGCAGTGCGCATTGCCTCAGACCAACGTAGGCACCAAGGCGTCAGTCTCAGCTGCCGTTCAGGAAGCTCAGCACTTCCTTGTTGAATCGTTCGCCACCCAATGCATGCGCGCCTCCATCAATGACGACCAGCTTGGCGCCCTTGATCCTGGAAGCCAGTTCCTCTGAAGAATGTGGTGGCATCAACCTGTCCTGGCTGCCCGTCAACACCAGCGTGGGTGCTTGAATCTTGTCTAACCGTTCCAATGCGTTGTGCGAGAGCATAGCTTCAAGCTGACCCACCGGGACCTTCACCTTGCCCAGTTTTGCCTGCAGTCTCACCAGCGGCATGATCAGTACTTGGTACAACATCCCGTTGAAAGACCGCGAAGCCATGGCAACCATGAACCTCTGCAGGTTCGCAGTGGCAAGATCGGGCCGTGAGCGATTCCAACCAGGAGTTGCGGCCTCTATCAGGCCGAAGAGCATATCCCGAAGCGGTCGTCCACCAGCGCTTGTGCTGGACAGGATCAGCTTGTCCGGTCTTCCCGGATGCTCGATGGCAATCTCCTGGGCGGCCATGCCTCCCATGGAGCCTCCCAGAATGTGCGCCTTCTCAATTCCGAGATGGTCCATCAAGGCGACGGTGTCACCGGCCAGCATCTTCGTGGTGTATGGGCCTGGTGGCTTGTCGGACTTTCCGAAGCCCCTGTTGTCGAAGGTGACAACACGGAAGCTTCTGCTGAAGGCGCGCACCTGCGCGTACCACATATTCTGGGCACTGGCGAACCCTGTGATCAGGATGAGGGGTTGTCCCTTGCCATGGACCTCGTAGCAGAGATTGATCTCACCGATCTTGGCTACCGGCATGCTTCACCTCCACGTCAGATTAATGAGTTTCGGTGTGGTTCTGAGACGCTTCAATCATAATATGTTCCAGCCCGCCGTCCATCAGTGAGTCCACGCAATTCTGGGTGGGAAGATACGTAGTTACCCTTACGGCCGATGGTGGAGGTTGAGCGCGTCGTGCGGGCAGTCATGCGGCTCAGGTCTTCGGGAATGGACTACCTCAACTCATGACGGCGGACAAAATCGTTCTGACCGTGCGAGCCCAGGGATGCCGGATTGCACCTGCTAGCGTGGTCTTGTCTGGTCAGATGTCCAGCGCTGCAACTCTGATTCATGGTGACATGGTTGAATGTGAGGCAGGAGTGGAATACAATGACCCTGTAACGGAGTGGAGGCGGACGCCGGCTTGTCATCTCAGTTTGCGGTAGCATCCCCCATCTGGCCTCAGTTAGTTAGTGCGTTCGGGCGTTATCTGCACGTCCAGGAGGTGCCCTGAGCATGGGTAGACAGGCGATTGTCTTTAGCAGATCCCTGGGTGAGATGGCAGGAGTACTCAACTCGAGTCTGACCGCTGCCGAGAAGCTCGATTGCCTTGTTCAAGTGGCTAGCCGGGCTCTGGGTGTCCGGGGTTGCTCACTGATGCTGCTGGATGCAAAGAGGAAGAAGCTGATCCATGCTGCCACGCATGGTCTCAGCGATCGCTATGTAAGGGCAGGTGTGGTTGAGGCGGACAGAAGCTTGCCTGAGATTATGGAGGGCAAGACGGCGGTAGTGACTGATACGGCCAGCGATCCCAGGATACAGTTTGGTGATATGGCAAGGCGGGAACACATAGCATCAATCATTGGCGTGCCGGTGGTATGTCGGGGGAAGATAGTAGGGAGCTTGCGGGCCTACAATCGCATACGCCGCGAGTTCACGGCAGCGGAAGAGGAGTTTCTTATTACGGTAGCCAACCTTGTGGCCACTGTCCTTGAATCCAGCGGGGTCTCGCGCCTGGCAGAAGGCTCCGTATCGACGGGAACCAAGACCATACTTGGTAGTCCTGCTGTAGGATCCCCCGTAAGAGCCGTCTCTTTTGCCCATCCGAGTGAGGAAGATTTTGCGCGGCTGCTGGATTTCTACCAGATTGAGTGGGTCTACGAGCCGCGTTCCTTCATGCTCGAATGGGAAGGAGACAAGGTCACTGAGATGTTCACGCCTGATTTCTATCTGCCCGGCCTTGACCTGTACATCGAGATGACCACTCTGAAACCAGGCCTGACGAGTGAGAAGAACCGCAAGGTTCGCCGCTTGCGAGAGCTCTATCCGGATACCAAGATCAAACTCCTTGCGCGTCGTGACTATGACCACTTGCTGGCCAAGTATGGGCACGGGCCTCTGGCTGGCGCTAAGACGGAGGGGGTGGGACGGATACTCTTCAGCGCTGATCAGATTCAGATGAGGGTGCGCCAGTTGGCGAAGGAGATATCCCGGGACTACGAAGGCCGCCGCATCCTGTTGGTAGGTGTCCTGCGGGGGATGCTCTGCTTCATGGCTGACCTGATGCGCTACCTGGAAGTCCCGGCGGACGTTGATTTCATGGCGATTTCCTACTATGGCGCGGGGAATGGTGGGGAGGCCGTGCACATCACCAAAGACCTGGACGTCAAGCCGAATGGTCGCCATGTGGTGTTGGTAGAGGACATCGTGGATACCGGCATGACGTTGAGCTTCGTGCTGGCTCACCTTGAGGCGCGTCACCCTGCCAGCCTGGCTGTTTGCACGCTTTTGGACAAGAAGGTGCGACGCCTTACAGACGTCCCGCTGGCCTACGTTGGATTCGAAGTTCCCGACGAGTTCCTGGTTGGCTATGGACTGGACTACCGTGAGGAGTATCGGAATCTGCCGTTCATAGCCCTGATCAGGCAGCAGGGAAGAGAGGGTGACATCGCGGGGTAAACAGAGACCCTAGGTAACCTTCCCAGCCTCCTTGGTTTCTCCGCCTTCCCGGTCCCCACTGCCGCCCACTCGATCCTCACCGGCGGATTGCTTGCCTTTTACAGCTGGTTCAACCACCTAGGGTCGTCTACAATATACCACCAATAGCTGCAGTCTGTCAACGGCATTCAGGGCAAGCCACAGGAATTGAGAAACAGCAGACAGGAAGGAAGTATCCACACCATTAGTGATATTGGCATCTTTTCTCTCGTTTTCATAGGCCTGACCATGGCAGACGATCTCCGGATGACTCCTGTCGGACTAATGCGTCCAGCCATCAGTCCAAGTAGTCAGCCATGCTCGACGACATTCGGCCGCTCTCCACAAAGTGCGGTTGCTGAGAGAGCCGGCGTTTGACACGGACTCTCGCCGGCGTACAGCATTGACTTCCTCGTGGCAACACAAAGAAAATTCGATGGCCGGTATTATTGAAGTCAGGGGTCTCTGCAGGAGCTACGGCGACCTCAAGGCCGTACAGCATTGACTTCCTCGTGGCGAAAGGCGAAGTATTCGGCATGCTTGGGCCCGATGGTACCGGCAAGACCACCACCATGGAGATAGTAGAGGGACTCCGGGAATCCGATTCCGGCAGCGTCGAGGTGCTGGGGCTGTACATCGGGTGGGACTCTCGGCATATCGAAGCGAGGTTCCTGGCACGCTTGATTGGAGACGTCCGGTTCTTCCATTAGGAATAGCCCGACGGTGCAGGTCCCTCAGCCGCCTTGTCCAGCAAGGTCTCAGAACAGTCACAGGCCGGCGGTTTCTGGCCAACTGGTGACTAGAAGGTAATCCTGATAGGTCACTAAGAGGTAGCCTATTGGGTCACTATTTCTAGCCTTCAGTATCTTGTGGAGAGAATGGTCTAGTGTGAGAATTGGGAGTGGTGCCGCTGATGGCACAGACACATCACAGTAGCGGAGAGTTGTGTACCGAATGATCTTTTCCCCCATGGTGGCATGTTGTGTGTGTGGGTGGTGTATGTCACACCTTGGTGTTCCACAGAACAGCAAGGTCGAGGTTGACCGTCTTCCCCGGGCGAATCACAGCCCGCTTCTCTGCACACGTGGTGTTGACTCCGTGGTAGCGGTTCACAGGAGGGTGTTGTGCCTGGAAACGCAGTGAGAAAAGGTTCAGTGCATTCTTCAGATGACGTGCGAAGTGGGATAGCGAGCCCATTTCGCGGCCAGGGTGCGGAGGAAGCGTTAGAGCAGCACAGGAAATCCGGCGTGGACTTCTTGGGGGATATCCCTTGGGGTACACACATCTGTCAGTTCTACCAGACTAGGCAGGACCTGATTGACATTGCAGTGCCGTACTTAAGAGCCGGGCTGGAGAACAACGAGTTCTGCCTTTGGGTTGCGTCCGATCCCCTCGATCCCCAGGGAGCCTTTGAGGCAATGGTTGCGGCTTGGCCAAGCTGCGAGGAATATGTTGAGAGAGGCCAGATAAAATTCCTCAGCCACAAACAGTGGTATTACCGGGAGGGTCCTTTTGATCCGAAGAAGATGGTGGAAACCAGCGTTGACATTCTCAACCGGGCGCTGAAGAACGAATACGAAGGAATGAGGATATCCAGCAACATGAGCTGGATCGAGAAGAGCGAATGGCGGACGCTCTCGGAGTTCGAAGAGAATCTGAACAGACTGGACGGAGCACATCCCTTGCTGACCATGTGCTCCTATCATCTTGACAAGTGCGGGTCAGCAGAAGTCGTCGACGTGATCAGGAATCACGGTGCTGCCATACTGAAGCAGGGGGACAAGTGGCAGATCCTGCGGCCACCGACGAAAGTGGTGGTGGCCAAGGAAGTCCGCCAGATTGAGCAGCCTGCTGTCAAGGTCACGGACAGGGTGCCGGTTGAGTCTGAAGAACAGATGCAGGATGCCTTTGAGGGAGTCAGAGACGCCATCGTTATTCTCGACATGGCGGGCAAGATCGTCCGGGTGAACAAGCGGGTATTGGAGCTTCTGGGACATGGCGAGGCAGACCTCATCGGAAAGCAGTTCGCGCTCCTGAGAGTGTTCCCCCCCAGCCGCGCAGCGGAGATGTTCTCGGCCCAGGCCAGGACGCTGGCCGGCCATGATGTGCCGCCGTTTGAGATAGAGGCGATTGCGGATTCCGGCCGCAAGTTGGACGTTGAAGTCCGCATGTCTCCGATGAAGCGGGAATCCAGAGTGGCGGGTGCCATTGCCGTCATCAGGGATATCACCAAGCGTCGTCAGGCTGAAGAGAAGCTGCGAGCATCTCAGGAACGGAATCAACTGGTGGTCCAGAACGCCGGTGAAGGCATAATGGTGATTCAGGATGGCGCGGTGAAGTTTGCCAATCCCAAGATGATCGATTTGGTGGGCTACTCGGAGGACGAGATCCTGCTGAAGCCTGTAACAGAACTCGTCCACCCTGATGATCGCCGCGCGGTGACGGCTGGCCAATTCAAGAGGTTGAGAGGTGAGGAAGTCGCCCATGTCCAGGATTTGAGGATTGTCGACAAGAGCGGCGCCACGAAATGGGCAGAGTTCAACGCCGTCCTGTTTGCCTGGGATGGGAGGCCTGCGGACCTGTATTTTGTTAATGACATCACCCAGCGCAAGGAAGCGCAAGAAGCCCTGATACAAGGTGAGCGGAACTATAAACACCTGTTCGAGAACATGCTGGAGGGGCTGGAAGTAGTTGACGGCGAGACCGGGAAGATCGTGCTGGCCAACCCGGTATGCGCCAAGATATTCGGATTTGCCTCTCCCGCAGACATGATAGGGACAGACCCGCTGGAATACGTTCTCGCAGAGGACAGAGAACGTGTTGCCGCCGTGTTCACCGAGTCAATGCTCGGGGATGACGTGCACAGGGTTGAAGAACTCAGAACCGTTACCAAGGATGGCCGGGAGATATGGATCAGCGCCATCGGTGTGAAAACCGAGTTCCAGGGACGGTTGGCACGTCTTGTCTCCGTCAAGGATATCACTGGGCAGAGGCGAGCCGAAGTACGACTTAGTGAGTCTCAGGCCGATCTGCAGGTTGTCTTCGATGGCGTCCTTGATGGCATCGTCCTCTTTGATGAGACCGGCAAGGTCATGCGGGTGAACAAGAGGGTTCTGGACGTGTCAGGGTTTTCCGAGGGGGAGATTGTCGGACACCACTTCGACGATCTCAAGATGTTCACGCCCGAGAGTGGTGAGCTAGTGCGGTCGGTGGTGAAAGACCTGCTTTCAGGGAAGGACGTGGGGCATTTCGAACTAGAGGTCCACACAAAGTCGGGCAACGCACTGAGCCTTGAGACCCGTATTACCACACTGAACCGGGGAGGGGAGACCGTAGGAGCCATTGCCGTCCTGAGGGATATCTCCTACCGCCGTCAGTCAGAGATCGATCTCAAGGAAAGCGAGAAGCGATACCGTCTGTTGGCCGAGAACGCTTCGGACGTAATCTGGATAATGAACATGGACCTGAAGTTCACCTACGTGAGCCCTTCGGTGGTTGGGCTGCGAGGATACACTCCAGAGGAGACTATGGCTCAGACCATGAAGGAACTGCTGACTCCTCTGTCTTTCGATTCTGCCATGAAAGCCTGGGCTGAGGAACAGGCGGTAGAGGAGAAGGGGTTCAAGGATCTGCATCGGTCGCGCGTTCTTCAGCTTGAGATGAACTGCAAGAACGGGTCGACCGTCTGGACGGAGGTCAAAGCCAGCTTCCTTCGCGATTCCGGCGGGAAAGCCACTGGCATCCTGGGTGTGGCTCGGGACATCACCGAGCGCAGGCAATCGCAGCAGTCCGTGGAGGAGAGCGAGAAACGCTACCGACTGCTTGCCGAGAACGTATCTGACATTATCTGGACCATGGATATGGAAATGCGACTTACCTATATCAGCCCGTCTGTGAACCGCGTGAGGGGCTACAGTGTTGAAGAGGCATTGGCAGCGCCCGTCGAGGATGTCTTCACCGCTGAATCCGCGTTGGTAGCCAAGAAGAGCATAAAGGATCTGTACAAGGCGAACAAGAGCATGCCAGGACAGGGAGAGCGCTGCGCTTCGACCGTGGAGTTGGAGATGAAACGCAAGGATGGCTCGACCATCTGGACTGAAACCAGGCTCTCCATGGTCACCGGGACGAATGGGACTCCTGTCGGCTGGATCGGTATTACGCGGGACGTCGGTGAGCGCCTGAAGACCGAAAAGGCGCTGCAGGAGAGTGAGAAGCGGTACCGCTTGCTGGCAGAGAACGTCTCGGATGTCATCTGGGTGACTGACATGAACTTGCGACCCACATACGTCAGCCCATCAATAGAGAGACTGCTTGGCTACACCATGGAAGAAGCCAAGGCCTCCGGCATGGAGAAGATGCTGACACGGGAATCCGCGCAGCAGGCCTCGGAACGCATGGCCAAGACCCTCTCGGTCATCAAGCAGGATCCCAGGAAGGTGCTCAAACCAGGGAGCGTGGAACTGGAAATGAAACGCAAGGACGGCTCCACAATATGGGCGGATGCGACCGTGACTGTGGTACGTGATGGCAACGGTCAGCCGGTCGAGCTCATGGGGGTCTTACACGATATCACGGAGCGGAAGAAGTCAGAGAAGGCTGTGAGTGAAAGTGAAGGACGGTTCCGCAGTTTGATAGAGAGCACCAGCGATTGGGTCTGGGAAGTGAACGAGAAGCTGGTCTACACGTATGTCAGCCGCAAGATTCACGACATACTGGGATACGAGCCCGAAGAAGTCGTCGGCAAGGCACCGGTCGATCTCATGCCGTTGAAGGAGGCCAACCGCGTGGCCAGGGTGTTCGGCGATGCTCTGACTCAAAAGAAACCCTTTGCCTTCGTGGAGAACATCTGCCTCCACAAAGATGGCCACAAGGTAGTACTCGAGACCAGCGCCGTGCCCTTCTTTGATGCCAATGGGAGTGTCTGCGGTTTCCGTGGGATAGACAGAGACGTCACTGAGCGGAAACGGGCTGAAGAGGAAGCGCAGGAGAGCTTTAGGAAGCTTCAGAGAACGGTGGAAGGCACCATCCAGGCAATAGCGCTGACGGTGGAAACCAGAGATCCCTACACTGCTGGACATCAGCGAAGGGTGACCAAACTAGCCTATGCCATTGCCAGGGAGATGGGGTTGCCGAATGATCAGATACAGAGAGTTCGGACTGCCGGTCTGCTTCACGACTTGGGCAAGATATTCATTCCTACCGAAATATTGAGCAAACCCGGGCAGTTAACAGATGTTGAGTTCTCCATCATCAAGAGCCATCCACAGGCCGGCCACGAGATACTGAAGAACATAGAGTTCCCGTGGCCTATAGCCGACATAGTGATTCAGCACCACGAACGGCTGGATGGCTCAGGTTACCCCGCGGGCCTCAAGGGGGAAGAGATAGTCATAGAGGCGAAGATTCTAGCGGTGGCTGATGTTACTGAAGCCATGTCCTCTCACAGACCCTATAGGCCAGCCATCGGTCTGGACAAGGCCTTGAAGGAAATCGTCAACAACAAGGGAGTACTGTATGATGCCCAAGTCGTTGACGCTTGCATGAGGGTCTTCAGCGGCGGCGCGTTCAAGTTCGACGATTAAATGGCGACCTGCCGCTCTTGGGGCCATCATGACTCACCTTGGGCGTATGCTGTTCGCATGGTCCTCCCCTATTGACACACAGGCCTATAATTCCATGGTGTGAGTTCGAGGTTGAGTTCGCTGTCCTGGTTCTAGCTGATCCGATGTGGTGTACAGAGGAGGAAAGGAGGTAGCGACATTGAAATGCAGTAAGTGTGGTGCAGAGATTCCGGAAGGCAGTGGCTTCTGTGGCTCGTGCGGGGCCACGGCTGGCTTGGGTGGAGCTAAGGGACAAGCTCAGTTTTCGCAGTGGTGGGCTTCAACTTCGGCGTTGGTCGCCCGCGATCCAGTTGTCGTGGTGGTTGGGATAGGGGCCATTCTCCTCTGCCTGGGAACATTCCTGTCTTGGGTGGACATGGGCAGGTTTGCTGATACCCTGGGTCTCCAGATGACCGCTGGACCAGTTGTACTGGCGTTGGGAGCTCTGCTGGCATTGTCTCTGGTCCTTGCTCGCGGCGGCGCGCCGGGCGCGTGGAGCATAGTCATTTTGGTGTTGAGTGCGGTGTGTCTGGTGCTCGTCTTTCAGACGATGATCTACCTTGGCGACCACGATGCCGACATCGGTGCCGGGCTCTATGTATCCATGGTCGGTGGGTTTGCCACGGCCTGTGGCGGGCTCCTCGAGACAATGCGCGTTCTCAAGAAGTAGGCAAATGGCCAAAGGAGGGAAGATGTTCTGTCCTAAATGTGGAGTGGAGAACACTGAAGGCAACAAGTACTGCCAGAAATGCGGCGCGGCGTTATCGGTAGAAGCTTCCAAGCCGACGGGCGTTTGCGCCAAGTGCGGAACCAAGAATGCTGAAGGCACGAAGTACTGCCAGAGCTGCGGGTCGATGCTGGACACCTCCAAGGTTGCCGGCAGTACCACCAGCCTGGAGCCAAACATCGCCGGACTGCTGTGCTACCTGGCGGGTTGGATAACCGGCCTGGTATTCATCCTGATCGAGAAGGAGAACAAGTTCGTCCGGTTCCATGCCATGCAGTCCATCGTGACCTTTGGCGCGTTGACTGTTGTGTGGGTTGTGTTGCAGGTGCTCACGTCGGTGGTATCAGGATGGTTCTGGATACTGGATGCCCCCGTCTGGATTCTGAGTGTCATTCTCTGGATTATCCTCATGGTCAAGGCCTACCAGGGTGAGAGGTTCAAGCTCCCCATCGCCGGGGACATCGCCGAGAAGAACTCCTGAGGGGTTTCGCTCTGATCGGCGTTCAGGGTAGTCTGCTCGTTCGAAATGGGCGGGCAATGATGGCTGCTGGGATGTCATAGCCCTCGGACTCAATGTGCATCCTTGACCGGTCTGACACTTATCTTGAGCGGACTCGTGAGAGACCAAGCAGTGCAGGGCAACTCGTCTCTGTCTGGGACCAGCTGTCAAACCGTCTCTGGTTGTGGAGTCAGGCGCCAGCAGGCTTCCAGAGCCGTGTTCCCAAAGAAGAGCAGGGTATGGTGGACGTTATCTTCCAGGCATCGTCTTCTTTCTTGAATTCGAATTCCTGGGGAGGAGCCTCCACATCTCCGAGGCTGATGACGATAGTGGCAGTGGCCATCGACCCGGTGATGTTGACGTCCTCAATGTTCTTCAAACTGATCTTGCCAGATCGGGCAGTGCTGCACCATGCCTCAACCACTCGCGTGAGTGCCTCTTCATCTTGCTGAGACATCTGGCTGGCGCCTGCGAAGAAATTCGATGCCTTCTGGACGTCCCTCTTATTGACAGCGTCGAAGAACCCGTTCATCGTGTCGTTGATCATTTCCTCATCGGTCTTTGCCTCGTCGGCCTTTAATTCACAACCCATGAAAGCCATCATCAGTGCGAGGACCAAGACGGAGACCAGCAAGGTCTTCTTCAATTGTCCTCCTTCCTGCTATTCGCCTGGGCCCGATGCCAAGCAGTTGCGTCAGATGTTAGCACCTTGACATGTGTCCTGCAAGAGGTGTTTAAGCGCGAAATGCAGGTGCCTTGAGGGGGGTCCTAAGTGTCAGAGCTCTCAGGAGGCTTCTGCTTGCCCTTGCGCTTCTGTATCCACTCGCGAACGAGCAGCACATCCATGACGATGGTGAAGATGAATACGAGAATGCCCCCGATGAGCAGAACGTAGTCCAGCGTGTCCATGCTATGAGCTTGCCCGCTTCCAAGCGTACAACCTGCGAAGTGCTTTGGCAAGCGGAAACAACGCGACTTCCGCACAGTGCGGGAGCGGCTGGAGTAGAGGTGCAGAGCAGGCGCTCTGAATGTGGCGGGCTGTGAAGGGGTGCGAAGTGTCACCGTGGTCAGAGCGGGCTGTGGAATCACCAGAAAGCCGGCGAACATCGGCAAGCTCTGATTCGGTCACAGGGCAAACAGTAGCACCACAGCAATCCCCACCAGGATGCCAACGATGCCCACAGCGACGTTGGAGGCGCGGACCGACCGAGGTTTTGCGTCGGATGCCTCGTCGACTTCCGTCGCACCGACCTTGCCTATCTTCAGTGTCCCTTCTTTCCCTCGCAGTCCGGCAACCAATAGAACAAACGAGAGGAGTACCAGGACCGTGCTTACGAACCACCAGAGTACTTGCATGTCCCTCATTGTCTCCTATGCTGACGCGACATTATACCAGCCCAACGTCAGAATGAATACCGACTTGGTGGATAGTGCGTTCGCCAGTTCTCTCTGGTAGGGGCTTGGCTCCTTCTGAGTTTCTTGACATAGCGATCACGGAGCCATTAAAATCGAGCTTGCCGAAGAAGGCTTCAGAGCCTAGGCCGGGTTTGGTTCTGGGGATATAGCTCAATTGGGAGAGCGCTGCGTTCGCATCGCAGAGGTCGGGGGTTCGAATCCCCCTATCTCCATTTGGGCCCCTGTAGCTCAGAGGATAGAGCAGCGGTTTCCTAAACCGCGTGTCGTGCGTTCGACTCGCACCAGGGGTACTTGACATACCAGTGCAGGGGTGTAGCTCAGTTGGTAGAGCAGCGGTCTCCAAAACCGCCGGTCGCGGGTTCGAGTCCTGCCGCCCCTGCCAGTCTTCCCCTCGTCAATCCCCGAGATTTGCAGATAATCTGACTTTGGGGCATGGCCGTCTTCCCCGACGAAGACTTGCTTGGCCAAGAGCCGCGTGAGGGCTGATGCCCTCGGATGGCGGATGATACACCTGGGGAGCCCCCTTCTGCTCTGCTTGGTGCTGCAGCGGCGGTTCCCGTATTGGTCAGGCAGTCGCGGCGCGTACTCGAAGCTGATACGCATCGGCCACCCCCGTAGGTCCTCAGACGGCTCTCTTGGCCTGTCCAGGATTGGCTCAGGTGGCATCGTGGCGGAATTCCACTTCAGCCCTGGATTCGGCCGTGCCAGACGAAGGCAGAGACCTTGCCTTGGCGGACCAAGAACCAGGCAATCCAGCCAAGGATAAGCAACCCTGCCAATTCCGGTACGTATACCTTGGGTGAGGTGAACAGACTGTGAAACACAGCATCCTCCCAATAGTCATAGCTGACGGTGGGAAAGGAAAGGCCCATCACTGGCCAGAAAAGCGTCTGTGTGTCGAGCCACATTTCGTCCAGGACGAGATGCGTGAAGACACCGAATCCCAGGACCAGCAGCCAGTTCTCCCGGCGGCGGAGATGGAGAAGAAGCCCTGCACAGACGATCAACAGCAGGAATACGAGAGAGTGAGAGAAGAGCCGGCAGCCGAACGTGCCATAGACCAGACGTCCCACCGGCTTGTCGATTACGTCAGAGAGTACGGCCCCTGCGAGCAACGCTCTTATGTCGATTCTACGGCCCAGGGAGGTGACCCACGTTTCGACAAGGCGCGAGCGGGCCGATGTCTTGTCTGGGGATTCAGTCCTCTTCGTTGTCTCATCGTCCAAGTGACTGCCGAAGAGGCCATTCAGGATCACAGCCGTGCCGAGGGCAATTCCGGCATGAGCAAAGAGCAGCATTGTGCCAAATGATATGGCCGTTCATGTCCGACTGCAAGGCGAGTTGTCGGACGGCCCATCGGCCTCCTGTCAGCCGGATACTCCAACACTGAATCGACAGGGCAGCCAGCGGTCTCCTGCATGGCTCCAGGATGCCCCGCAATGAGAAGGACGGAGCAGTATGGCGAAGCACGAAGAACCCGGTTGACGGTGTGCCGGTCCACACGCTATGCTATTGGGGTCATGGGGTGGTGTCCTCATTCTTGAACCCGAGGCAGACTGTATGGGATTCGAGTTGTGTCACCCCTGGCGCAGACATTGAGTGCAACCGCCGAGGTGGTGGAACCTGGTAGACACGCCATCTTGAGGGGGTGGTGAGCGTAGCTCGTGGGAGTTCAAATCTCCCCCTCGGCACCAAGGGGCGGCGTTGCCAAGTGGTTAAGGCGAGGGTCTGCAAAACCCTTATACAGCGGTTCGAATCCGCTCGCCGCCTCCAATGAGACGGAGAAGCGTCTGACGAGTTGCCATAGATTCCCTGGGCGCTGTGTGCATTTCATCGCGTCCCTTTCCCACCCACAACGAAAGGGCAACCGAGGGACACCTTTCCCAACCCCCCGGCAGGAATTCTCCTGCATCTCCATCCCGCAGAAGTGCTTCTGAGCTGCAGTGAGTTCAGAATAGCGACGACTTGCCTGTGCTGGAGGCGATGTCCCAGTCCCGATAGCCCTGTCTTATGATGGCCAGATACTCCGGTGACGGTTTGGTCTCCTCAGCCTGGTCGGTCCTGATGTAGGTGACTGCTTCCACGAAATCGCCGTCTTCAGTCACCACCTTCACGTTCAGATGATCGTACGTCATGGGGTAGTCCTCATGCTTGTCGAGCAGCCT
>DAIQQD010000214.1:0-3842 GCA_036787015.1 Chloroflexota bacterium | reverse complement strand
GGGGATCAAGGGGGTTGATGGCAGGCAATGTGCCCGTATGGTGGAGATCTCTGGGATGGGTCAGTCCTGTTGCTTGCGCTGGCCTGTCTCAAAGGCCAGCGAATATCAGTTGACAATCAGCCCAGCAATCCATAGGATCATTGTCCAGTATCGGGGGGAGACGCGATGACGTTTGGGGAGCGTGTCAGGGAGCTCAGACGGGCCAGAGGTTTGACCCAAAGAGACTTGGCGAAGAAGGCCGGCATCAGCTACGCCTACGTGAGCAAGCTGGAGACTGGCTCCATGTCGCCGCCGCGGCACAAGGTCATCCTGTCTCTGGCCAAGATGCTGGGGGCCACTGACAAGGAGACGGACGAGCTCTTCGGTCTGGCGGGGAAGATACCGCATGATCTGCTGGGCAAGGTGGACGCCGAAACCATAAGGACGCTGCGTTCGCTGGGAAATGCGCCGGGAACGGGCAAACGCCTTTCGGCAAAGTCAAAGAAACGCCCTGCCAGATCATCCAGGCCCGACGTTCAGGATGCACATCTGGAGAAAGACAGTGGCCAGCGGCCTGAGACATTCCAGGCGCTGGTAGAGAATTCCCTGGACGGCATTGTGATAATGGGTCCCAAGCTGGAGGTGCTGTATCAGAACCCGGCCACTGCCAGAACGCTGGGCTATGAGATGGGAGACTTGGTCGGTGAAGACGTTCTCGGGCTCATCCATCCCGACGACATGCGCAAGACGGCCCATCGGCTCAGCCGTGTGTCACAGATCCCCGGAGGCAGCGACCGGGCGCACCTGCGGGTCAAGCACAAAGACGGAACCTGGCATGCCATTGACGTTTGGGCCACTAACCTTCTCCAAGACCCCGCCGTGACCGGCGTCGTCATATACTTCCGCGACATCAGCGGCCGCTCGGGGACCGAGGGGGTTTGGGCCGGACAAACTGCGGCCATGCTCACGGCGAAGGGATACCACTTGACGCAGAGCGAACTGAGAGTGCTGGCCTTGCTGGTGGACGGACAGAGCAACGCCAAAGTGGCGGAGCAACTGGTGATAAGTCCGTCTACCGTCAGGTTCCATGTTACCAACATCATCCGTAAGCTGGGTGTGGCCAACCGCACCGAGGCCGCGGCCCTGGCCGTGCGCCGGCACGTGGTCAGTTGAACCAGTTTAGTAGGGTGGGTTAAGCGCAGCGAACCCACCACAGGTCGGTTTGGGCATCTTGATTGGTGGGTTCCTTGTCCCAAGGAACCCACCCTACAACTGACGTACACCGCCTCGCCGTCGCAGAGGTCTCAGTGAAAGACGGCGCCGGCCTTCAGCGGTTCTTCACCAGTTCGTGCACCGCTCTGCAGTCCAGCGTCTTCTGCTGCCCTGAATACGATAGCCGCCCGGAGCCGGTAGAGAAGAAGGAAGTTATGGTGGGTTTGGCCTTGAAGGTCCGGATGAGAAACCGGATGAGCGGGTTGAAGTCGGCCAGCAGGTCAATCCGCTGAAAGACGCGGCGCAGCTCCACGTCCACCTCCAGCGACAGTCCTTCGTCCTGTATGCTGAGATGGTTCCGGTGAGGGATGCCGATGCCTGTAATGGGGTCCGGCCTGATGTCCGTCTTGGTCAGACTCCATTTTGCCCTCGCGGTCGTCAGGTAGATGAGCTTCTCTGAATCCCATACCATGATGGGCTTTATCTCGGCTTCCTCCATCTTCTTCGTCGTTACGATGTCGGCGAAAGTGATGGTGAACTCCCGGTCGTAGACCGTTCCCCAGTCCCAATACGACAGCAGATTCATGGGCGCGATGTTCAACCAGTTGTGGTCTCTGTAGCCGGTACCCTCTACGGTGTGCGTCTTTCCTCCCGTCGTGAAGACTCCCTTGGCCCGGCAACGCGGCTGAGGCACGACCCAATACATGTACCTGGACTCATCTCCAAAGCAGGCATGGCTGGTGACGCCTTTGATTCTGGAATCGAGCTGCAGGTCAAGGGCGGTCCCTTCATCCTCGATATGCACGTCATAGTGCGACAGGTCTCCTCTTATGTAACTCCGGCCGATCTGAACGTCGCAGACTTCGGTGGAAGCCTTGAAGGAGGGGAATGGGAGCCTCCGCTCTATCCGGGTTTCCGTACCATCGGTCTTCACATAGCTGGCCCTGACTCCTGTTATCACTCTGCTGGGTCTGGAGACATCACCCGCAATGAAAAACTGGCCCCTGACGAGGCACCCATCATCCGCCACTAGGTCGAAGTACCACCACTCAATGTAGAATCGGTCCTTCAGCGGGTGCCAGGCATCGTCTGACTGATGAATCAGCATGGAAGGCGGTATCTCTCTGCCGCTCTGCTCTTCGTAGATCACCTTGCCCATTTGCTCCTCCGCAGATGACAATCAGCAATCTGGTTCACGTGCGTTTCGCACATGCCAGGAAGGTCTATTCGCGTGTTTCGATTGATGGGTTTTCATCCCGCTAGAAGAAAGATGGAACCCACTCAACACCCCTAGCCGCCACCGCTGTTCTGAACCGCAAACGCCATCGGGATGAAGCGGATGCCATTCTCCGTCTGCTCGAGGCCATCAAGCTGGAATCCCAGCTTCTGATAGGCTTCCACGGCGTTGGGCGACGAGTTAACCGTGATCTTGGCTACCTCTGGCCTGTTGGCGAGGCAGCTAACCAGCGCCCGGCGCCAGAGGCCATTGCCGATCCCCTTCCGCTGTAGCTCGCCTTCCACGAAGAGAAGCGATATGTGATCGCAGTTGCGTACCTCGATGGCTCCCACGATCCGCCCCTGGGTCTCGGCCACCAGGACGAAATGGTTGTTCTGCAGTCGTTCGCGGAGTTGGTCGAAGTCAGCAGCATAGGCCAGGAATTCCCGGACGCCCTGCGGAGAATAGAGCACAGCCACAAAATCGGCGAATACCCTGGCCACGAGACGACAGACAGCCCGCTCTTCCCCGTCATTCATGGATCTGTAGATGACGGTCTGGTCGGTCACCGGCCCATCCATCTATCCATCAGCAACCTAAGGACTCGCCGGAGGGTGCTGGTTGGTCTCGGCTACGAGCTTGGCGCGCAGCCGGACGATGGAACGTTCCGCTTCGTTGTGGTCCAGTCCGAGCCACTTGCAGGCCAGGACCGTGTCGTTGAAAACGATCAATCTGAACCCATGCCTGGAGGTGAAGATGCGAAAGAGCGGCGACAACTGGAAGTCCTTGCCTGCTACGACAGCCGCTCTGCCTTGTGCCAGCTTCGCGGGCTGTGCCCGGTAGAGGGCGACCACCTCCTCCATCTCCGCCTTGCCGATAGAAGAGTTGCTGGATACGAGCTGGAGATCGGTGAGGGACCTGTCCCCTGCGGGCCACCCGGGATCCGCCACTTGGCGGCGCACGTGTTCCGCCCAGTCATTGCCGGTCACGACGCCTGCCCAGACCTCGTAGCTGACACCGTTGTCTTTGTCACAGGAATAGGCGATACCCATGGCTGCCTGGGCCTCCTTTCTGCGTTTCCATGCCTCGCCGGTCATCCGACCGGTTCGTTCGGCTTAAGCGCAACTGGGTTCCCTGGCGTGCTTTGCTGCTTCGGCTTCGGGCTTTGTGCGGAAACGTGACTCAACGTGGCACAGGACATCTGGACAAGCGGTGCACCCGTCGCCATGGACGATATCACTAGCCCGGGGCGGTGTCAATCCCTGAGGAAACGAGGCAGGCTGTGGCTGCTTTGGTGTCAATGTCCTTCGAAAGCCGGTACTCTTCGGAAGCATACCATCGGGCGCTAGGCGGATGGCTTGGTCGTCGCGGCAGAGTGGATGGTGAGCTTCCGTCTACGCTACACGCTTGGGAGATATTGTGGTAGAATCTGGCC
>DAIQQD010000213.1:0-3842 GCA_036787015.1 Chloroflexota bacterium | reverse complement strand
ATCTCTTCGCCGTAGCTCCTGTCGGAGGCGCCCGCCTTGACCTTGTACGTGTACTTGATCTTCTTGCCGTCGTACCGGCATTCAACGGAAAGGTTTCTGGCCGCCGGATACCGGCCGCTATCAACAGCCTCGGCTACGGGGTGCATGTGCGTTGTGTAGTAGGTGGCAGGCCCGAGCCTATGAATCCCGTCCAGCACCACCAGCGACTGCCGGCAGCCTTCTTCATAGCTGGTCCCGCCACACGGCTCGTCCAGAATCACCAGGCTGTATGGTGTGGCGCTTTCCAGCATCTCCTTCACCCGCAACAGCTCGTTGCGGTACCGGCCCTCGCCCTTGGTGATGTCGTCCGGTGTCACGAAGTGGGTGTAGATGCCGTCTACAAAACTCACCTCCGCGGATTCCGCAGTAACAAAGAGCCCTTTCTGGGCCATGAGTTGCACCAGGCCCACCGTCCTCACATGGGTCGTCTTGCCGCCGTTGTTGGGGCCGGTGATGACGAACATGTTCTGATCAGCAGAATGGCCGATATCGTTGGGCACCACCCGGTGCCCGCCGTGCTGCTCGGTGGCCAGCAGTGGATTCCTGGCGTTCCGGACCGTCATCCTTCTTTCTTCAACGGGCAGGAGCTTCGGCCGGCATACGTCAAACCCCTGTTTCTTAAGGTTGACGAAGTATTCGGCAAATCCGGCGTAGAAAGCGAGCGGCTCCAGAAGAAGGATCACCTCCCGTATCTGCTCTCCATAGGTCCAGAGGATGGGCAAGAACTGCCGGTCGAGGAATCCCTGAAAGAGCTTCCCGGTCTCATTCGGCCCCGAAGAGTTCTGCAGGCTCTCTTCGAACTTCCTCCTCCCCATGAGCCTCTCAAAGAAGCCGAGTATCCCCGACTTGTCCTGAGGGTCCTTCTGTACCAACTCCATGGCCGTCATCTTGGCAGGCACCCCGTTCCCGTCCAGAGAAACACGGAACACCACCCCTCCCAGGCTGCCCACCGTGTCCAGAAAACCGCACAGCCCGGTGAACTCGTCGGACGCCCTTATGGCAGCCAGATATGACTCCACCTCTTTGAGTGCCCTGGATTTCGCCTGGCTCAGATCCGGTGGGCTCTTGATGAAATCACGGTAGTCTCTGAGCAGGCGAATCCCCCTGGTCAGGCTGGGTTCGGCTACGAAATAGAGACCCAGCTCGGCCAACCGGTTCAGAAGGCTGGGAATCCTCTGAACTGAGTCCAGTAGACTCCCCGATGACATAAGGTCCTGGAGAACATCCTGTCGATACTGAACCGTCTTCATGTCAGATCCCCTGTCGGCTACCACATCCATGGCCAGTTTCCGGGTATTCTCCGAGTAGAAAGGAACCGAACCCAAGAGGGCTGCCAGATCCAGGTCCTTGATGAAAGGCCTGTTCTCGCCGAAGTCGCCCCAACCCATTCTATATGGATCGATTATGTCCGGATGTTGCAGTGCCTTTTCCATCTTCTTGACCTCCTCCAACCATCACTAGAAGATTGCAGCGGCAACCCGCTCTGCCTGTTGTCTCGATGCGGACTTCTCCCTGTGTCTCCCGCCCCGCTGAACTACCTGTGATTTGCCCGATAATAGGTATGAGACTACTCCACAGGTGTGCCACTCGCATATCGGGAATCCCCTGAGTCCCTTGTCAGGAACTGCCCTACGTACGGGCTCTGTGGTGTTCGGGGCTGAGTCGGCTGCCATTCCCATCGCTTCCCCTCCTCGTCGTCTATCACCGACGGCTCCCTGTTGTTGGCGTATCCTAGCCCAGCAATATAAGAAACGTATGAGCTTGATATGAGTGCAGCATTATCGGCTGTGGTGCGATAGTTGTCTGTTCCGGACGATGAGGAGGGAAATCAGTGCTGGCATCGAAGCCGCTGCGTGACGACTGGAAGCTTGGAGTAGTCCTGAGATCTACGCGACCGGCTCGGCCAAGCTATAGCCGCTTTCAACGAGTTCCTTCAATCGGGCCATGAACCGGGCCAGAGGCGCTCCATCGACGATATCGTGGTCCACGCTGACAGTCAGGCTGAGGTACTCCCTGACTTCAATCTTCCCCTGGACTACCCCGGGCTTCTCGGATATGCCACCGAGGGTAAGGCATAGCGTGTAGACCGTCATGGGGATACCCCAGGCAGAGCCTTTTCCAAACATCCCGACAGCCGTTACCGCCACGGTGCCTTCAACCCTTCTTCTAAACCCCGGTGAACCGCCAACGACTCTGAACACGAGAAGTCTGAAAGGAGTTGGCAATGAGAAGAAACAACGTTCATACCACGGCATCTTCTGGAAGTCGCGACGCTTCTGCTCCTGGGAGGCCCTGATCTCGCGATGTATCTCTCTGAAGCTCTTCTTGTTGGCCGCTCTTATGATATAGGGAGTGGCGATCATCACTTCATCCACCTGATGCTCCACAACCGTGGTCACGTCAACGTCATCGAAAAGCACCAGCCTGTTTCCCCATTTGCGGTACGCATGCATGTACTTGTCCTCGTCAACCGCTTTCGACAGGCAGGTGATGAAGAAGGCAGTGAAAGACAAGCTTTCGCCGCTCTTGGCCTTGTGCTCACGAATGTACTGCCGAGGTTGCGTCACGTCCAATTCGGTGAGACTATGAATAACGTGCTTCTCATGCATCAGGCGCAGAAAGTCGGCTATCCTGAGGCGCACCTTGGGAAATGGCACTACCTTGTATTCCTCAGACCTCTTGCTCATCGAATCCTCGTGCCCGTATCCGGGGAACGCGGCTAATCGCCGAAGCAGGTGCCCACCGCACGGGCAGAGGCTATGAGCGGATCGTTGGCCCGCACCGTCCTCTGCCCCTTGGCCACGTCCTGCAGTAGGACTTTGGTCAGAGCGTTGCCTCTGACCGCCACCATATATCCGAATTCCTTGCTCTCAACCAAGTCCACGGCCCTGGTTCCCAGCCGTGTCGCCAGCACCCTGTCGAAGGGGGTCGGAGTACCGCCCCTCTGGAGATGCCCCATGACCACCGTGCGGGTCTCGATCCCCGTGATTCCCTCGATCTGGGCGCCGACCACAAAACCGATGCCACCCAGCCGGACGGGGTCCGTGCTTTCCTTGATAATCCTCCTGACCACCACATCTCCGCCCTTCGGCTTGGCTCCCTCGGCCACCACCACTATGCTGAAGCGCTTGCCTCTGCGGTTCCTATCCTTCACCTTGGCCGCAACGATTTCAGCGTCATACGGAATCTCCGGAATCAGGATGATGTCCCCTCCCCCCGCCACCCCGGAGTGTAGGGCGATCCACCCGGCATTGCGCCCCATGACCTCGACAATCATGACGCGGTGGTGCGATTGCGCCGTGCTGTGCACCCGGTCGATGCCCTCCGTGGCTATGTAGACGGCGGAGTCGAAGCCAAACGTTATATCAGTGCCTTTGAGGTCGTTGTCTATGGTCTTGGGGATGCCTACGATGGGAACGCCATCCTTGAACAGGCTGTTGCTGATGTGCATCGTGCCATCCCCGCCAATGCAGACCAGGCAGTCGACGCAGAGCTTCTTGGCGTTCTTGATGGCCACACCCGACAAGTCCTGGAACTCCAGCCGGTTCCCTTTCTTGACCGGATAATGGTAGGGGTTGCCAGCATTCGACGTGCCCAGTATCGTGCCGCCCTGCGTCAGTATGCCAGAGACGTCATTGTATTCCAGCTTCCGGCACTTGCCGCGCACGAGACCGTCATAGCCATCCTCAATCCCCACCACCTCCATGCCATGCTCCAGGATCGCCTTCTTGGCTACCGCCCGGATGACGGCGTTGATGCCCGGGGCATCTCCGCCCCCAGTCAGGATCGCAATTCTGTTGTTC
>DAIQQD010000212.1:0-3905 GCA_036787015.1 Chloroflexota bacterium | reverse complement strand
CCGGGCAAGCTGCTCAAGGGCAACCGCGGCGTCGTCTTCTTCGACGAGCTGAACCGCGTGACCGAGAAGCTGCAGAACGCCCTGCTGCAGGTGCTGGAAGAGGGCATCGCCACTATCGGGCCATACGACGTGGACTACCCGGCGGATTTCGTCATGATCGCCACCATGAACCCCAGGGAGCGCGCCGGCGTGGAAGAACTCTCCGACGTTCTCCTGGACAGGTTCGACGTGGTCAAGATGTCCTACCCGGAGACCGCCGAGCGCGAGAAGGAGATACTGCTCAAGCATGGCCTGAAGATGGACAACGTCAAAGTCTCGGACAAAGTGATCGACAGCATCGTCTCCCTGGTGCGGGCCACGCGCGAGGAGCCCTGGGTGAAGGAGATGGACCAGTCCGCCAGCGTGCGCGCCACCCTTTCGCTCTACGAGAAGGTCCAGGCCGTAGCTCTCCTGGAGAAACGGGCCGAAGCCACCGCCGATGACATCCGGAAGATGGCTGCCTCTTCGCTGGCCAGCCGGCTCAAACCGTCTCCCGAGTCCAAGTACTATGACTCGCAGCTCGACCTGATCGAAGAGCTGCTGGACAGTGTTCTGGAGGGCAAGAGGAAATGAGCGCCAAGGGAATCACCATCGCCCTGTCTGGAAAAGGCGGGGTGGGCAAGACCTTCATCTCCAGCATGCTGGTCAAGCGTCTCGCCGAGCACGGCAGCGTTCTGGCCATCGACGCCGACCCGGACTCCAACCTCCCCCAGGCGCTGGGCGTGAGCGTGAAAAGGAGCGTGGGCCAGTCCCGCGAGGACATCATCAACGCTCCCATGCGCAGCCCGGTCACCAACTCCAAGCAGGAGCACCTGGAGCAGGCCATCCACGAGTCGATAGAGGAATTCCCCAAGTTCGACATCATCGTCATGGGCCGTTCCGAAGGAGAGGGCTGCTACTGCGCCGTGAACCATGTGATAAGAGGTGTGATAGACACCAGGGCCAGAGGCTACGATTTCACCATCATCGACTGCCATGCCGGGTTGGAGCACTTGAGCCGCCGCACCACGAGGGACGTTGATATCATGCTGGTGGTGGTCGAACCCACCAAGAACTCGGTCCAGACGGCCAAGCGGGTGATGGAGATCGCAAAGGAACTGCACATCCAGTTCGGCGCCGTGTTCGTGGTGGCCAACCGCGTCACGCCGGAGAACAGGCCGCGCGTGGACGAACTGGCCAAGGAGAACGGGCTGGAGATCACGGCCTATGTCCCCTTCGAGCCTCTGGTGAACGAATACGACGGGATGGGCAAGCCCGTGAGCGACCTGCCCAAGGATTCTCCAGCCTCCAAAGCCATCGACGAGATCTGCCAGAAGATCCTCAGCTACGCTTGATTTGGACGCGCCATGTTGCTCAGGCAAGAGATCATCAGGACCCTCTACCGGCTGGGCCCGGAAGCGCTGGGCCAGGCCGTATTCCGCGACCTCGAACTAGAAGACAGCGAGAAGCGGGAGCTGCTGAGCAGCGTCTGCAGCGGCCATCACCTGTTCATTCTCGGCCCGCCGGGAAGCGGCAAGACCAGCGTGGCCAGCAACCTCTGGGCCGTTCTGGGCGACATCGAAGTCGTCGACGGCTGCCCCATGAACTGCGCGCCCGCCGATGCCTCATGTCCCTGGTGCCTGGAGAGAAAGGCCCGCGGCGAGACGCTTCGCGGCACCACCCTTCCAGCCGTTCAGAGAATGGTCAAGGTCCAGGGCAGCGGCGGACTGATGGTCGAGGACCTGATCGGCGACCTCGATCCGGAAGCAGCGCTGCGCAAGGGCATCTATTCCACCGAAGCCTTCCTGCCGGGCAAGCTGCTGAAGGCCAACCGAGGGATACTGCTGATCGATTTCGTGGACCGGGTTCCGGAACGGGTTCTGAACGTTATCATGTACGCTGTGCAGGGCGGTACGATTTCCATCGGTGCGCTCGAGCAGAGCATTGAACTGGACACGCTTGTCGTGGCCACGGGCGGAGAGGACACGTTGCGGGGGCTGCCCCTGGACTTCATCGACAACTTCGACGTGGTCCGCTTGGGCTACGTGGAGGATGAGGCGAAGCAGGCCCGGATCGTGCGCAGTCGCCTGGGCAGCCAGTCCGCGAGCGTGGGCGACAAGGCCCTGGACAAGGCCATCACGATTGTGAATGAGACCAGGCACCACGCCGAGGTCACCAGGGGTGTGGGCACCCGGGGCATGATCCGGAATGCTGAGTATTTGGCCACCGTGCCCGACCTGAAGCCCGACAAAGAAGATGACCTGCTGATGGCTGCCGCCAGCGTCTCTCTGCCTCACCGCCTGAAGTTGGCGGCAGAGGTGGACCTGCCGGGCAAGAGAGAGCAGATCATCGAAGAGATCGTAGACAAGGTGACTGGCGCGGTCCGTGTCAGCGAGGAACTCGCCACGCTCACCAAAGAGGACGTGCTGGCGCTGGTGGAGGAGATCGCCCGGGAAGATAAGCTGCGGAAGCCACTCAAATATGGAGCCTTCGACCTGCTTCTCAGGAGGATCAAGCGGTTCCCGGACACCAGGCTGGCCCAGCTCTACCGCGACATAGCCGCGCGCCTGCCGGAGCTCTATCCGGAGAGATACAGCACGGACAATCTCGACGAGGCGCTGCTGCAGGAAGTGGAGGACCTCCGCAAGGAGAAGGAGCGGATTCACGAAATGCTGGAGCGCAAGGCTCTGGCCAAGATGCTCGAGTTCCTGGAGAAGGAGGACATCCTGGAGCGCACCAGCACCGGCTGGATGCTGAGCCAGCGGGGCATCAACATGCTGCTGGAGAAGCTGACGCCGCGGCTCGACGAAGGCAGCAACCTGTATGGGTACGGGAAGCATGCTTCCGGAAAGAAGCTAAGCCTGGGGGAGGGGCGGATAGTCGGCACGCGGCACTACCGCTTCGGAGACAAGTACCGTGACATCTCGTTCCGGGACACCATCCGTGAGGCCATCCGCCATCGCCGGCAGCACATCACCAGAGAAGACATCCTGGTCAATATCAAGGACATCCGCACGCGGATGGACATCGTGCTCGTCATCGACGTCTCCGGCACCATGCTGCAACTGGAGAAGTTCTGGTTCGCCAAGGAGAGCGCCATCGCCCTGGTGCTGGCGGCCACTTCCTACAAGGACCGCGTGGCTGTGGTGTCGTTCTCCAACCTGGCGGATGTGGTGGTGGATCTTACGGCCAGCCCGCACAAGGCGACGCGGAAGCTGATCGATCTTGAGCTGCACGAGAACGCCTTCACCAACATCGGCTACGGATTGTCTAAGGCCTGCGAACTTCTGGAGCATCATCCCAAGGGCCGGGCCAAGCAGCACGTCATCCTGATTTCGGACGGCGACGCCACCGCCCCACATCCCTCGCCCCAGAAGTACGCCCTGCGGCAGGCAGCCAACGTTTCGCGGCGCGGGATCACCATTTCCTGCATCTGCATCAACCAGAAATCCGCCGACCCGGAGCTCATGAGGCGGATTGCCAAGACCGGCAAGGGCAGAATATATCTCATCGGCGCGGAGGAACTGTCCACCACAGTGCTCGAAGAGGCGGCCGCCGCGCGCCTTTCGGGTGGATGACTGCACATCATGGGTGTGGGGAGATCTTGAAAGATATCCTTCAATGCCGAAACTCCAAATCCCAAATCCCAAGAGGGTGCAGGGATTCCTCCCTGCCGAGGGTTTGGGGGTGTCCCCCAACTCTCTTCTCTATCCCCCAAGAATTGGGGGGCAGGGGGTTGAAGACGAGGTATTTCCTTGAGCTCTAAGACGCTGGTCTGCACCGGATGCGGCTGCCTGTGCGATGACGTACAGGTTGAGATAAATGGTGCCCATCTGGGCCAGATCGAAAACGCCTGCGCCAAGGGCGCGGCCTATCTCCAGGCTGCC
>DAIQQD010000035.1:7865-13672 GCA_036787015.1 Chloroflexota bacterium | reverse complement strand
CTAGACAGAAATCTCCGGAGGTGCGCCGGTGAGCCATGACGGAATGGGAACCAACAGAGAAGAAGCACCAATGCGTGTCGTCCAATATGCGGGGTTTCGGAGGCGGGCCGCTGCCGCCGCTATCGATGCTGTTCTGCTCATTGCTGCCTCGTGGCTCATCGTCGTGGCATCAGCACCTGCCTGGGCAGGACATCTGACTGAGATGGCCGCAGACGCATTGGAGATACACCCCGGGGTCTTTGGCCAGCTCTTCCCGATACAAATGGCCATAATGGGTGGAATGGCCTGCGCAGCAGCCCTAGCCATTTCCTGGATCTACGGCGCCGTGATGGAGAGCTCGGCTAGACAGGCCACCATTGGGAAGAAAGCTCTCGGCATCGCAGTGACAGACCTTGATGGACGCAGAATCTCCTTCGGCAGAGGGATGGCGAGAGGCTTAGGGAGAATCGCCTCTGCACTTCCGGCCTTAGCCGGAGTCATCCTGATTGGAGCCACCGCCAAGAAGCAGGGCCTTCACGATATTTTGACTGGATGTCTTGTCGTGGTGAAGCCCAGGTAAGGCAGAGTCCCAAACCCAGGTTGTTGGGGGCACCCTCGGCAGGGACAAGCCCCTGCACGCTCACAGTGTTCAGCCGAGACTAGCCTGAACAGCAGGGCGGAGAAGGCAGTTCCTCGACTTCTTGGCTGGGTGCGCGAAAGACCTTGTCCGGATGCCATAGCCCGGCATCGGTCTTGGCAAGAACCGCCAGGAAATGGCCATCGGCAGAATAGGCCCGGCAATGGCTGCCCGCCGGCCCGGTGTCCCCGGCAAAGTGCAATTCCACATTCGACCCTTTCGTGACCAGGGCCTCGTTTTCCTTGTCAAGGATGGCCGCCGGCCAGTCCAGCAGCACCTCGTCTATCGGGTGGATGTAGGATTGCCAGTCGTCGCCGCGAAAGGCCTCTTCCAGGACTGCCAGAGGCACAGCATCGTAGATGTTGAAAGTCCCGCTCTTCAGTCTCACGAGCCTCTTGAGATGCGCCCCGCAGCCCAGGGCCGTTCCGATGTCCTGGGCCAGCGACCTGATATAGGTGCCGCCGCTGCAGTCCACCTCGATGGTCACCACCGGCGGCTGCCAGGCCAGCAGCTCCAGCCGCGAGATCTCCACCTGGCGGGGTTCCCGTTCCACCTCGATCCCCTGGCGCGCCAACTCGTAGAGGCGTTTCCCCTTGTGGTGGATCGCGCTGTGCATGGGCGGGACCTGCGCGATGGTGCCGCGAAACGATTCGAGGACTCGACTCACCTGCTCCTCGGTGACCGATGAAGGATCGTTCCTGCCGACCACCTTGCCGGCTGCATCGTAGGTGTCAGTGGTGACGCCCAACTCGATCTCGGCCTGATAGGTCTTGCCGGCTCCCGCCAGGTACTCGACGATCCGGGCCGCCTGGCCCAGGCAGACCACGAGCACGCCTGTGGCATCTGGATCAAGGGTACCGGCATGGCCGACGCGGCGCTCTCCGCTCCAGCGCCGCACCATGGAGACTACGGCGAAGGAGGTCTTGCCGGCCGGCTTAAGGACATTGAGGATTCCGTCAACGCTCACCCTGTCCCTGCGTCTTGGTCTCGCTGGAGCTCACTTGATCGATAAGCTGGATGACCTTGCCGGCCTGCTCCATGGTGTCATCGTAGACGAAGCTCAAGTCCGGCGTGTAGCGCAGACTGAGCCGGCTGGCCAGTTCGCGTCGCAGAAAACCGGAGGCGGCATGGAGGCCCGCCAGCAGTCCCTTCTTCTCTTCTTCGGTGCCCAGGACACTGACGAACACTTTGGCAAAGTGCATGTCGGCGGAAACGGAGACACGGGTGACGCTGACCATGACAGAGAGCCGGGGGTCTTTGGCTTCGCGTTGCAGCAGATCGGTGATCTCTTGCCGGAGAAGATGATTCAAGCGCTCAGTGCGCCGACTCATCCAACCTTCTCCCTCCGGTAGGCTTCAATAATGTCGCCCTGCTCGAAAGCGGCGAATCCGTCCACCACCAGGCCGCACTCTGTTCCAGTAGCCACTTCCTTGACATCATCTTTGAACCGTCTCAGGCTGACGATCTTGGACTGGTGGATCACCTGCCCTTTGCGGATGACCTTCACCGTGGAGTCGCGCCGCAGCTTGCCTTCGCTGACCATCAATCCCGCCGCCTTCTCCTTCTTACCCGCAGCGAACACCGCCCTGACCTCGGCGCGTCCATCAATAACCTCGGCATAGTTGGGCTCCTTCATGCCTTTCAGGGCCCTCTCTATGTCCTCTATCAGGTTGTAGATGATATCGTAGAAACGGATATCCACCCCTTCCGCTTCCGCCATACGCTGGGCGCCCACCGTGGGAGTGGTATGGAAGCCCAGTATGACCCCCTTAGAGGCCAGCGCCAGCAGCACATCGCCCTCGGTGATGTTGCCGCTGCCGGTGTGAATTATCCTGAGCTTTATCTCTTCGGCCTCCAGACGCTCAATGGAGTTCTTTATCGGCTCAATGCTTCCTTGAACGTCCGTTTTGAGGATCAGGTTGAGTTCCTTGGCCTGCCCCGCCTTTATCTGGGCGTAGACGTCGTCCAGCTTCACGGGCCTGACCGGCCGGACAATCTTCTGTTGTCTCTCCATCTGTCGTTTTTCCGCTATGGCCCGCGCTTCTCGATCACTGGCGGCTACCACCAGAGCGTCACCAGCCTGGGGAGCGCCGCTCAAGCCCATTATCTTGACCGGGGTAGCCGGTCCGGCCTTCTTGACTCGCTTCCCGGCATCATTGAACATGGCTTTGACTTTGCCCCAGGTTTCACCAACCACCAGAGCGTCGCCCGGCTTCAACGTGCCTCTCTCTACGAGAACGGTGGCCATGGGGCCCTTGGTCTTGTCCAAGCCCGCCTCGATGACCACTCCGCTGGCGGCACAGTCCGGGTTGGCCTTGAGCTCCAGCATCTCCGCCACGACCAGAATGCTCTCCAGCAGATCGGTTATGCCTTTCTTCTGCTTGGCCGACACCGGGACGCAGACGGTGTTGCCCCCCCACTCTTCCACCACCAGCCCGGCCTCGGCGAGTTGCTGCTTGACCCGGTCCAGATTCAGGCCAGGCTTGTCGATCTTGTTCAGGGCCACCACAATGGGCACGCTGGCGGCCTTGGCGTGATCCACAGCTTCCAGCGTCTGCGGCATCACCCCATCGTCAGCCGCCACCACCAGTACAGCCACATCCGTCACCTTGGCTCCTCTGGCCCGCATGGCCGTGAAGGCCTCATGGCCTGGAGTATCCAGGAAGGTGATCTTGCGCCCGTGTGTCTCCACCTGGTAGGCCCCGATGTGCTGCGTAATGCCGCCGGCCTCAGAGGCCACCACATTCGTCTGACGAATGGCATCGAGAAGCTTGGTCTTGCCGTGGTCGATGTGCCCCATGACCGTCACCACCGGCGGGCGGGGTTGCAGATCTCCTTCGTCATCTTCACAAGCGGCCGCCTCAGCCTGGGCTTCGGCCTTCTCGGTGACTTCCCAGCCCATGTCGCTGGCAATGATCGCCGCAGTGTCATAGTCAATGGACTGGTTGATGCCAGCCATGACGCCGTTCTGCATCAACTGCTTGATCACCTCAACACCGCTGATGCCCAGCGTTTCCGCCAGATGCTTCACCGTCATCGTGGCAGGAAGCTCGACTTTGCGTTCGCCCTTGGAAGGCGATCCCTGGCTCGCGGCACTCTTCGCCATTAGCTGATGTCTCCCGTCCGGCTCGATGCGCCTTCACCACCCCTGATTGTCGCCCCGAACTTCATGAGCCTGGCCCGATTCTCGGCGTTGATCTTGCCCCGCAGGGCATGCTCCAGCTTTCCCTTGTTGACTCCCTTGTGCCAGCACTCCGGTGACTGACAGAGGTAGGCCCCTCTCCCCGGTTTCCGGCCCGAAGCATCCACTTCCACCACACCCTCGGAGATGTAGACCAGCCTCACCAGTTCCCGCTTGGGCTTCACTTCGTGACAAGCGATGCAGGTCCGCTCCGGGACATGCTTCAGCACTACCGGCTGCGCCGCACTGCTCGACTTACTCAATATCCTCGTCCTCAGGCAGATCATCGTCCGCAGCAAGATCGTCGTCTCCAGTGAGATCCTCGTCCTCAATCGTAACGCGCCGCTTTGTTCCCTTCTTGACTTTTGGTTTCACTCCCGGTTCTTCATCAGCCGGACCGGCTTTCTTGCCCTTCTTGGGCTTCGTGTCGACGACTATACCCATCTTATCTTCAGTAGTGTAGCGGGGTCTGCCGCGGCGCTCCGGGATGGCCTCCAACTGCGAGAGTATTTCCTCGAAAGTGAGAGTCCTGGGCGCGGCCTCTTCCGGGGCCTCCGGCGCTTCCTCCGGTATGACCTTTGGCGCTGGGGCTGCCTTCGCCTCCGCCGGGACGGCTACCGATTTGGCCTCCTCGACGGCAGCCGCTGCCTCTTCCTCAGCCGCCACAGCCGCCTCCGGTGTCGCTACCGCCAACTCCAGCCCTGCGGCTTCAACCGTGGCCTCCACGGCTTCCGACGCCGGCGGCGCAACAGCCTCCTCCAGCGCCGCTTCCGCCTTCGGAGGCGCCGCACCTTCGACCATCGAGGTGCTCTTTATGTCAATTCGCCAGCCGGTCAGCCTGGCTGCCAAACGGGCATTCTGCCCTCCCTTGCCGATAGCCAGAGAGAGCTGCTTGTCCGGTACCACCACACTGGCGGTCTTCTCTTCGGTGCTGATCTCAACGCTTGTCGTTGCTGCCGGACTCAAGGCATTGCCGATGAAAACGTTCGGGTCGGGATGCCATTGAATGACGTCTATCTTCTCCCCGCCCAGTTCCTTGGTGATGTTCTGGATCCTGATGCTGCGGAGTCCCAGGCAGGAACCCACCGCATCCACACCCTCCTGGCGAGCGGCCACAGCGACCTTGCTTCGGACGCCCGGTTCGCGAGCCACGGCTTTGATCTCCACGGTGCCGTTGAATATCTCCGGAACCTCCAATTCGAACAATCGGCGCAGGAGACCCTGGTGCGTTCGCGACAGGATGAGCTGCGTGCCCTTGGCGGTGCGCATCACCTTCATCAGATACAGCTTGAGTCGCTGCCCTATCCGGTAATGATCCGTTGCCATCTGTTCTGCCTGAACCAAGAGGCCCTCGGCCTTGCCCAGGTCAACGGAGACATGCTTCGCTTCAACAGCATGCACCACCCCGCTGACGATGTCTCCCTCTTTGTCGGCATACTCACCAAAGATGGCATCGCGCTCGGCCTCGCGCAACCGCTGCAGAATAACCTGCTTGGCTGTTTGGGCTGCGATTCGCCCGGCGTCTTCTGGAGTGGCTTCCACTTCCAGGACATCCCCGACTTGGGCCTCCGGCTTGTGCTTCCTGGCTTCGGACAGCAGCATCTCCTGCCGGGGGTCCTTGCGGCGCTTCACCACGGTCTTCCTGGCGAAGACCTTGACCTCGCCGGTCTGCGACGAGATCTTGACCCATATCTCCTGATCAGGCGCGAAGCTGGTCTTCTTGAAGATGGGGACCAGGGCTGACTCCATGGTCCTGAGGATGACTTCCTTCGGCAGGTTCCTCTCGGCAGCCAGCTGGGTAAGAGCAATAACGAACTCGGTTTTCACGTTCTCACCAGCCCTTCAATTGTTCGTGCAAAGTCAGCCATGCTCACACTATCCAATAACCAAAAAGAGTGGGGCTAACACCCACTCTACTCACGAGCCGTGTTTACGCCTAATTTAGCACAAAATGGGGCCGGAATGCAACTGTCGCCTTATCAACCCCCTGTGTCCCCCACTCTTGGGGGA
>DAIQQD010000035.1:0-7765 GCA_036787015.1 Chloroflexota bacterium | reverse complement strand
TTGGGGGACACCCCCAACCCCCCGGCAGCATCCTGCTGCACCTCTTCCGTCATTCCCGCGCAGGCGGGAAAACGTGGGTTTCAGGTAGCCGACCTGACCCAGACAGTTGTAGGGCGAATAGAGCAGAAGTGAACCTGGGGACACCCCAGCCTGCCGGTCAAAGGCTGTCCTTCACCCTTTTCGCCACCGCCCCGGTCATGCCTTTCACCGATTTCAACTCCTCCACTGTGGCCCGCCTGATGCCCGCCACTGAGCCAAACCTCCCGATCAAGGCCCGTTTCCGCTTGGCGCCCAAGCCGGGTATCCCATCCAGAGAGGAAACGAAGGCGCGTTTGCGGTGCACCTTCCGGTAGTAGCCCACGGCAAAGCGGTGGGCCTCATCTCTGGCCCTCTGCAGTAGGCGGAGTGCAGGCGACTCACGGGGCAGTCTGAGAGGCTCACCCAACTGCGGCAGAAAGACGGCTTCTTCCTCCTTGGCTATGCTGGCACAGGGAATGGAACCAACGCCCGATTCTTCCATGGCCTGGAGTGCGGCATTGAGTTGCCCCCTGCCTCCGTCAATCAGGACCAGGTCCGGAAGTGCCGCCCAGGCGTTCCCGCCACGGTCCTCCGTTGAGGCTCTCTTGAACCGCCTCCGCAGCACCTCCTGGATCATGGCGTAGTCGTCGGCCCCGGCCACCGTCTTGATCTGGAAACGCCGGTACTCCGACTTCCTCGGCAGCCCTCCTTCAAAGACAACCATGCTGCCTACCGCCGAGGCGCCTTGTATATTGGAGATGTCGTAGCATTCGATTCTGCGGGGCAGCCCCGGCAGGTACAGCACCTCATGCAATTCCTGCAACGCTGCCGTCAGGACACCCGGGTCAGCCACCGACCTTATCTTGGACTGTTCCAGGCTCTCCCGTGCGTTGTCGGCCACCATGTCTACCAGTGCCTTGCCCGCTCCTCTGCTGGGCACCCGCAGCTCCACCTTCTTGCCCCTCTTGTCCTCCAGCCACTGCTGTATGACAGTCATTTCCCGGAGAGAATGCTGCAGCAGGATTCGCCTTGGTATGGGCTCGGCTGTGCTGTAGAACTGCTGCACGAAGCTGGTCATGATCTGTGACGGCTCTTCGTCCCGTGTCCCGGTCAGGGTAAAGGCTTCCCGGCCAACCAGCCGGCCCTGCCGGACAAGGTAGACCAGCGCGAAAGCCTGGTCACCTTCCTGAACGAAGGCCATCGCATCGATGTCTCCATCCGCCGACGTGATCTTCTGCTTCTCAACGACCGCCTCCACCGCTTTGATCTGGTCGCGGATCAAAGCCGCTTTTTCATACTCCAGGCTCTCCGCCGCCCGCGCCATCCCAGCCCGCAAGCCCCTCAGTATCGCCTCCAGTCTGCCTTCCAGGAACAGGACCGCCTGGTCGACCGCCACTCGGTACTCCTCTCGGCTCACCGCGCCGATGCACGGCCCTGAACAGCGATTGATGTGATACTCGAGGCACGGCCGGCGCTCATCTCCCGCGACGGCTTTCCGGCACGACCGCAGACGGAAGAGCTTCTCGAGCAAGGCGACGGTGGTATGAACCGAACCGGCGCTGGCAAACGGCCCGAAATACCTGGCGCCGTCCTTGGCCACACGCCTCGTCAGGTGAGCCCGAGGCCAGTTCTCGTTGACCGTCAACTTGAGATAAGGATAGGTCTTATCATCCTTAAGCCGGATGTTGTAGTGCGGGCGATGCTTCTTGATCAGGATGCATTCCAGGAGAATCGCTTCCTGCTCGGAGTCGGTCACGTAGCAGTCCAGATCCGCCACTCGCTCCATCATTCTCAACGTCTTCGGTGCCGCCAGATCCCTGGCGGCACCGAAATACGAGGCGACTCTATGGCGCAGGCTGGACGCTTTGCCCACATAGAGAATACTGCCGCCGGCATCCTTGAACAGATATACGCCTGGCCGTGCGGGGAGAGCCTCCAGTTGCTGCTCAAGTCGAGCGGATTCCGTGTTCACAAGACAGATTGTACACGCCCAACATTGACTCCGCCATTCCTTATGTCTAGAATAGTCATGTTCTCAGACCCACCAATCTTGTTAGGAGACCACAATGAGACAGCAAATCGAGGCCTTTCTGCGTCACGTGTCCACAGAAAAGAAGTTCTCGACCAACACCGTTGCCGCCTACAGGAACGATCTCTTGCAGATGGCCGACTTCTTTCAGGAGAAGGGCACCCACAAGTGGTCAGAGGTGAACCAGGACATGGTGCTGGGATATGTCACGGACCTGAAGAGCAGAGGCTACGCTCTGACGACCGTGGCCCGCAAGACGGCATCGGCCAAGACGCTTTTCAAGTTCCTGGAGAAGTCCGGGGCCATTCGCACCGCCCCCATCGAGAATGTCGGTTCGCCCAGAGTGGCGAAGAATGCCCCCCAGCGACTTCCGGAGGGCTTGATCCGGGACCTGCTCCAGCAGCCCGACAAGTATTCCACGCCGGAAGCCAGGCGGGACAAGGCCATGCTGGAATTGCTGTATGCCAGCGGCATACGCATCAGCGACATGATGTCACTGAATGTCGATGACGTGAACCTTGACGGAGGCTCGGTCTCTCTCGCGATCCGTGGTCCCAAGGCGCGGAATGCCACCGTCAGCCTTCGGTACGTGCCGACATTGAAGAAGTACCTGGACGAGTCCCGGCCGCAACTGGTGCACCATAAGACCGAGAAGGCGTTGTTCCTCAACAGGCTGGGCCAGAGGCTCACCAGGCAGGGACTTTGGCAGATAATGAAGACCTATGCCAAGCAGGCGAAACTGGACGGCGAGGTCACTCTGCGTGCTCTGCGCCACAGCTTCGACGCCAATACTCCGAAGGCAAAGGCCTAACCCTTGTCTACTGCAGGACTACCCGTATCGGTCTATTCCGTTCCCGCAGCTTGCGCCGGACCAGCAGCTTCCGGCTGATTCCATATTGAAGAGAAGGAGGGTTCAACATGGGATTTCTGTATGAGAAGCGAGGAAGGATCGCCTACATGACCATAGACCGTCCTCGCGCGCTGAACGCCATTGATCCGCAGACGTTTCAGGAAATGAGCAATGCTCTCGTCGATTTCAGAGACGACAAGGACGTCTGGGTAGCCATCATCACCGGGAGCGGCGACCGCGCCTTCTGCGTCGGGGCCGACATCGGTGAGATGCTGCCGGTTCTGCACCAGATCCGCAACGAGTGGTGGCGGATCGCGCCCACTCTGTTCCGCGGGCTGGAACTGTGGAAGCCGACCATCGCCGCCATCAACGGACATGCCATGGGTGGCGGGCTGGAAGTGGCCCTGGGCTGCGACCTGAGGGTCGCGTCGGAGAAAGCCATCTTCGCCTTCCCGGAAGTCACCCTGGGCATCATCCCGGGATGGGGGGGCACACAGAGACTGCCGCGGTTGATCGGCACCGCGAAGGCCACCGAAATGGTCCTCATGGGCGAGCGCATCAGCGCCCAGGAGGCCCTGCGCGTCGGATTGGTGAACAAGGTGGTTCCGCCGGACCAGGTCATGCCTGCCGCTGAGCAGTGGGCCCAGCAGCTGTGCGAGATACCCCCGATAGCCGTGAGAGCAGCCAAGGAAGCCATGATGAAGGGCATCGACATGACCCTGGAAGAAGGCCTGAGGTATGAGGGCAAGCTCATGGATGTCTGCACGGCTACCGAGGATCATGCCGAGGCCAGAGCAGCATTCCTAGAGAAGCGAAAGGCGAACATCAAGGGAAAGTAGTAGCGCCTCTCACCGTGCCGGCAGGGTACAGGTGGTCGTCCCTGTCTGGGAGTTGGGAGTATTCATCCAACCGCTTCTCCCTGTAGGTGCAGCAGGATGCTGCCGGGGTTTGGGGTGTCCCCAGTTTCCTTTCTCTTCCCCCAAGAATGGGGGACCTAGGGGGTTGAAGAAGCGTAGAGACAGGCTCCTGGCTCCCATTTTGCGCATGACGGAAGGTTGTTGGCCACAACGCTAGAAGGGAGTGAACACATGGAAATCAAGAGGGTCGGCGTCGTCGGCTGCGGCTTGATGGGTGGAGGCATAACCGAGGTCTGCGCCCGGTCGGGCTACGATGTCGTGACACTGGAAGTCAAACAAGAGCTCCTGGACAAGGGGATCGGGAGCATCAGAACATCCCTGGAGCGCGGGGTCAAGAAGGGCCGGCTGACCGAGCAAGAGAAGGACGCCATCGCAGCCCGCATCAAGGGCACCCTCAACATGGAGGACTTCCGCGACCGTGACCTGGTGATAGAAGCGGCCATCGAGAATATGGCGGAGAAGAAGAGAATATTCGCCAGCCTGGACCAGATCTGTCCGCCGAACACCATCCTGGCCACCAACACTTCCTGCCTGTCCATCCTGGACATGGCCATCGTTACCAAGAGACCAGCCCAGGTCATGGGGCTGCACTTCTTCAGCCCGGTGCCGATCATGCAACTGGTGGAGATAGTGAAGACCCTGGTCACTTCGGACGAGGTAGTCAAGGCTGGAGAAGCGTTCTGCAAGTCCCTCGGCAAGCAGCCTGTCCTCTGCAAAGACACCCCCGGCTTCCTCGCCAACCGACTGGGCATGGCTTACCTGGTCTACGTCTTCCGCTGCTACGAGCAGGGCATTGCCTCCAAAGAGGATATTGACAAGGCCATGAGGCTGGGTTTCAACCACCCGATGGGTCCGCTGGAGTTGTCGGACTTCATCGGCCTGGACACCATTTACTACATCATGGTTTCCATGTACCAGGAGCTCAACGATCCTCTGTTTGCTCCACCGGTAATCCTGAAGAAGATGGTCACGGCCGGGCAACTGGGAAGAAAGACCGGCAAGGGCTTCTACGAGTACAAGTAGGCTTCATCCCTTCATCCTGAATAGGCCCTCTATCCATCAGACAAACGCCACGCGGCGGACCTGAAATCAGGTCCGCCGCGTTTCCTTCTCGCCCTCTCGAGTTCGGCCGCGCCAGCCCAGAGGTTCCTGTCCGCCCTGTTGCATTGCGTGTCGATGCCACGAACACGTATTGTGAATCGCTCCCAGGGGTATTGACAACCCTGCTAGCCATTATTATCATAGCGAACGATACGAATAGGTTAGTAGGAGGACTCAGTGTACAAGAAGCTGCTCAAAATCGCACTCCCGCTATTCCTCTTGGCCATCACAGCCGCGTTGACCATGGCTGTAAGCACGCCTTGTCTATTGCCACCCCCAGACTAGCCTAGCGGTAACTAACACCCATCCCGTGGCTATTCGCTTTCTTGTATAGGAACCAGAAAGGGCGGACATCGGTGTCCGCCCTTTGCTCTTCTTGACTCCCAAAGACGCGACCGGCAACTCGCTCATGATCCGAACAGCCGAGGGGCCTGTGGATTCCCGACGGTTCACGCCTCTCCAAACCGGACCTGCGCACAGCTAGAAGCTCGCAGACCTACCGTCTAAGTCGGTCCCGCAGGAAGTGGCGCAGAGAGTTGTTCAAAAGGTCAGCCTTCTCCCACTGCAGGAAGTGACCTGCCCCGGGCACGATAAACGGCCCCGCGTGATCGGGATAGGCAATCTCGCAGCGCCGCATGAAGCGTTCGTCGAAGATGGGATCCTCTGGGCCGTACAGGATCAGCGTCGGTATGGGCACTGGCTCAAAGAAACGCACCATGTCTGAAATGGGACGCTTCCCGAAGTTGCACTCGTAGAGACCGTAGCTGGCCCGGAACTTCTGTGCATCGGCGAAAGGCTCGGTGAAGAAACCGATCTCCTCCCGGCTGAACTCATACTGGCCATGCCAAAGCCGGTGACTGTAGAAGGCCTCGATGTAGCGGCGTCTTCTCTCCGGCGTGTTCATCTCCGCCGCCAGCCCGTCACCGTCGGTGCCCTGCCGGACGAAGTAGTCCATGACCGAACGCTGCTCCACCGGTTCATCCTCCGGGATGCCGGCTTTGGCATAGGCTTCGTTGAGCATGGGGGGAATGGTGTTGAAGATGCACAATCTCTCTACGAAACCTTCGTAGGCCAGCGCTAGGTGAGGAGCCACCACCCCACCGACATCGCCTCCCACAATGGAGCACTTCGAATGACCCAGCACATCGTGCACCAACGTGTATGCGTCGCCAGCATATGCCGCAGGATCGTAGAAACCGTCTGCCGAGAGATCGGATTCCCCAAATCCTCTCAGGTCCGGGACAATCACCTCGAAACCGGCGGCGGCGAGCGGTCCGATGTTCCGGCACCAGATACGTTTGGTCTCAGGAAAACCATGAACGAGGAGCAGAGGGTACCCTCCGACGCCTTCGCGGATGTAGGCCAGCGACAGCCCCGGTTTGACTTCGCTGCGGTGAACGGTGTGGTTGACGTCGGGAAGACTCATGGTTCACCCTCCCTGCCGACAGCCCAGTTGGGAGACTGAGCCGTCTCCATCAGAAACCCCTACGCCAAGCGTGGCGTCACTCGCGCACATGGATGTTTGCCTCAGACGGCGCCGACTACCGTTCGATGATCATGGCCATGCCCTGCCCCCCGCCGATGCAGAGGGTGGCCAGGCCTTTGTGAGCGTCCCTTCGCTCCATCTCATGCAGAAGCGTCACCAGTATCCGGGCGCCAGTGCAGCCCAGCGGATGCCCCAGCGATACTCCGGAACCGTGCGGGTTGACCCTGTCGCAGCCAGGATCGCAGAAGTCCTTGCTTTCACCGTACCGCGGCAAGCCCAGCTCCTTCACGCAGGCGATAGCCTGGGAGGCGAAGGCCTCGTTCAGCTCGATGACCTCCATGTCCTTCATCGTGTAGCCCGTCTTTTTCAGCAGCTTGCGCGTCGCCGGTATGGGGCCCAGCCCCATGTACTTGGGATCGACGCCACCGGAGGCATAGCCTTTGATGATACCCCTGATCTTCAGGCCGTTCTTCTCGGCGAACTCCCGTGACGTAACGACCAGCGCGGCCGCCCCATCGTTGATGCCTGACGCATTGCCGGCAGTGACGGTGCCACCCTTGACGAAGGCTGCGCCCAGTTTGCCCATCTTCTCCACGTCAGTATCCATCGGCCTTTCGTCAGTGTCGACCGCCAGCGGCGGTCCCTTCTTCTGTTCGATCTGAACCGGCACGATCTCCTGCTTGAAGATGCCGGCCTTGATAGCCTTCATCGCCCGGTGATGGCTCTCCGCACCCACCTCGTCCTGCTCCCGGCGCGAGATGCTGTAGTCCCTGGCAATGTTCTCCGCCGTGACGCCCATGTGGTAGTCATAGAGAATCTCCCACAGCGCATCATAAACCATCATATCGATGACTTCCGCCTTGCCGGTCAGGTCCATGCGGTATCCCCAGCGGGCCTTGGGTAGCGCGTAAGGAACATTGGTCATGCTTTCCATGCCCCCCGCCACGATGGCATCGGCATCTCCCGCCCTGATAGCCTGGGCCGCCAGCGCCACCGCCTTCATACCCGAAGCACACACCTTGTTGATGGTGAAGACATTGGTCTCCTGCGGGACGCCAGCCTTGATACTGGCTTGCCGGCCAGTATTCTGGCCGATACCTCCCTGAATGACATTGCCCATGATCACTTCATCTATATACACCGGCCGCAAAGCCTGGTCCCAGTCCATGCACTTGGTTTCGATCTCGCTCTTCTCAATGTCCTTCGAGATGCTGGGCCTGATATCCTTGGCGTATTCGGGGGCCACCGGCCTCACGCCTGCCCGCTTCAAGGATTCCTTGATTACCGTCCGGCCCAAATCCACAGCCGCCACATCCTTCAGGACTCCTCCGAAGGAACCGATGGCTGTTCTGACTGCACTCACA
>DAIQQD010000034.1:0-13727 GCA_036787015.1 Chloroflexota bacterium | reverse complement strand
TCCACATGGATGGTGTCCAGCAGCTTCACCGGAGCAATGAATCTCAGTTTGTCGATTCCGTAGAAGGCCATAATGGCGATTTCGGACAGGGGGAGCAGACCGGATGCTACGGACAAGACCAGAAAGCCGTGCGCAATCCTCTCCTTGAAGGGGCCTTTCTTGGCGTACTCCACATCAGTGTGAAGCGGGTGCCAGTCTCCGCTGAATGCCGAGAACGTCACAATATCAGCCTCGGTAATCGTCCTGCCCCGCGTGACGATCTTATCGCCGACCTGGAAATCTTCGAAATGCCTCATGTTCAGTCACCCTCTCAGCAACTCACGGGCAATTATTATCTTGCGCATTTCCGTTGTGCCGGCGCCGATCTCGCCGAGCTTCACATCTCTCAATAGTCGGTTCACGGGGTAGTCTAGCATATAGCTGTATCCACCGTGGATTTGCACCGCATGCAGCACAGCCTGAGTCGCCACCTGGCCAGCGAGGAGAAGGGCAGCCGCCGCCACCTTGTTGATTTCGGAACCCTTACCCCCCCTGTCAGCCGACTGAGCCATCGTGGCCGCCTTGTACATGAGCAATTTCGCTGATTCTATGCCAACATACATGTCAACCAGTTTCTCCTGGATTAGCTGAAACTGGCCGATAGGTTGTCCGAACTGAACTCGCTCCTTGGCATACTTCAAGGATAACTCCAGGGCTCTCTCCCCCATTCCCAACGTCCAGCCTGTTCCCGCCACCCTCTCCATGTCCAGACCCCCCATCATCACGCTGACGCCCTGGTTCAGACCACCCAGGATGTTCTCCTCGGGAACGCGGTAGTCGTCGAATATCAACTCACCAGTCGGGGAACCCCTTTCCCCCATTTTCTCCAGGTGCCTGGCAGTGAACGTACCCTGATACCCCGGCTCCACGATGAAGGCGGTGATGCCTTTCGCCCCCTTATCAGGCTCAGTCTTGGCATAGAGTATCATGGCGCCGGCAATAGGTCCGTTGGTGATGAAGGTCTTGGTGCCACTGAGAACGAAATACTTGCCGTCTCGTTTTGCCCTCATTTGGATGCCCACGGCATCAGAGCCGGCATTGGGCTCTGTCAAGGCGAGCGCCCCCAGCTTCTCCCCTCTGCACAACGGCGGCAGATACTTCTGTCGCTGCGCTTCGTTCCCATTCCGATACAAGTTGTCACAGCACAAATTGGAGTGAGCGTGGCATGACAGGCTCAATGCGGGGCAGATCCGGCTCATCTGTTCCAGGCAGATGCACTGGGCCAGGTAGTCCATGCCAGAGCCGCCGTATTTCTCAGGGACAGTGACCCCCATCCAGCCCAGGCCACCGAGCTTCTTCCATACCCAGTCCGGCAGCTTGTCTTCCCTGTCGATTTGCTCGGCAATGGGGTCGATCTCCCGCAGCATGAAGTCGTAGACCGACTCCGCCAGCATCTTGTGGGCTTCGCTGAGCTCGAAATCCATGCCTTTCCCTTCCCTCTACACTATGTATTCAGGAGATGGCTACTTGCCCGTGAACTTCGGCTTCCGTTTCTCCATGAATGCCTTCCTAGCCTCGGCAACATCGTCAGTGGCGAATACTGCGGGCATTATCCCCAGCCCAAAGTCCCAGTCCTCATGGGACCTCCGATTGAGTATCCGTTTGATGGCGGCCTGGGCGAATGGCGCGCCATTCTTCAGTTTGTCACACACCCTGGCAACCTCGTCCTTGAACTTTTCATGAGGAACCACCGTATTCACCAGCCCAATATCCTTCGCTTCTTCGGCAGTGATGTCGTTGGCCATAAGAGACAAATACGCAATGCGGTGCTTGCCCATGACCTCCATGCCTCGAGTGAGGGTCTCGATAGGGATGGCCCCATGATTGATCTCCCTTATGCTGAACTTGGCCCGGTCTGAGGCAATCACGATGTCGCCAGTCAGAGTGATTCCGGTGCCGAATCCGTAGGCAATGCCGTTAACAGCCATGACCACCGGTTTCGGTATGTATTCGAAGTGGTTGAAGGCCTTGGCCACCAACTCCATGAAGTACATGCCAGCGCTAACCTTCTGGAAATCAAAGCCTGACACATCGGCCCCCGCAGAGAAAACATCATCCTGACCCGTCAAGACGACTACCCTCATGCTGGCATCTTCCTCAATATTCGTGAGCGCGGCATCCAGGTCCTTGAACACCTGATGGTTGGCCGCGTTCTTCTTCTCCATTCGATTGAAGATGATAGTGGCTACCCTATCTTCTTTTTCAAGCTTTACGGTCTCGTAACCCATTTGCCTGCCCCTTCCTTCACACTTTTGGCACTCTTTAACACCAGTTCTGCCAGTCGCAAATCCTAGATCAGCGTCTTCAACCCCCTTGATCCCCCAGTCTTGGGGGACAGAGAATGACGCGGAGGGGCCTTGCCCCTCTGCACGCCCCAACGGCTGACACGGGCAACCTCGAATCCGCCGAGTGAAATGCTACAATGCACTAGGAGCATCATCACGTCCTTCAGCAACCTAGCGCTTTGATCTCCTTCTCCAAGATGCTCTTCAGGTAGGCTGGCCTTTCTTTGCCCGGCATGAAGTCAAACGCCACCATGCCGTAGGGATCGACCTGCTCCCTCAGGATTCTGATTTGTTCCTTTGTCGGCTTCTCGGTCTCCGGCACATCCTTCGCAACCTCTAGTTCGAAGCCAGTGTTGTTCACCACATCGTTCACCGTGATACCGGGATGCACGGAGGCAATCCTGAAGGGCCTGCCTTCCTCCTCCTTTGTGAGAACCGCTAGATTGGTGATCAGCTTCATGGGGCCCGGTCTCAGGCCGGCCTTCAGGCGTTCCTGGTTGCTGATCTTCCACCTAGTGCCTGTAATGAAATCGACCTTTGGCACCAGGGTCCTCTTGTTATGACTGGGGAAATAGCCCAGCATCTTGCGATGCAGCTTGACCACCTCGGGAGCCCCAGCCCCCCCAGGTCCCCGCAACATGGGCTTCTGGTAGTCGCCCACCACTGACAGATTCATGTTCCCGTTCCCATCAATCTGAATGCTGGAGATGGGCTCAACGTCCACACCCACACCCAGGTACAGTGAGTGTATACACTCGGTCATGTTCCAGCGCGCAACCCCACCCTTGGTGGCCGCTGCCTCATAAGTGCCGAAGGTAAGTTGAAAAGGCCCAGCGTCCACGGATGAGTAGGCCATGTACATGATATTGGGAGCATGGGTTACCTTGGCCAGCACATAGCTCACGAAAGCCAGCGGGGTAAACGAGCCTAGAATGAGGATGTCTCCATCTTCAATCTCCCTGGCAACCGCCACACATACCATTTCCGCCGGTGAGTAGTCGTCCGAATACTTGCTCATAGTGACTTCACCTCCCGGGCCAGTTTCTTCAGTAGATTCGTTTGCTTCAGGCCGCCGATGGCCTCAAGGTACTCGTCTTCCGATTTCATCACGTACTGCTCCAGGTAGTTCTTGAAGCTCTCCGGACTCGCCGCCATCTCCATGTACTTCATCATGTGCCAAGGATCGCCGACATAGCTGGGAACCAGCGATGTCGGGTGAGCCCCGAAGGGTTGCTCTATCACCATGTCGACGTAGAACCTGGGTATCTTCGTTTTGAAGGGATTCTCCCTCAGCACGTCCGTGGGCACTATCTCCTCCACGGTTACGATGACCTTCTTCGCTGCCTTGGCCAGCTCCAGATCAGAGCCGGCAGTGCCCTCGATCTGTATGCTGCCGGCGGCGTCGGCGCGTTGGGCGTGAATTATGGCCACATCCGGCTTGATGGCGGGAATGGCCATCATGTCCTCACCTGTGAACGGGCACTTTATCTGCTTGTAGAAATCCGGCCTCTGCTTCAGGAAATCGGATCCGGAGGGACCGCGGTATGGCAAGAACGGAACCCCCCTCCCTGTCGCCTCAAACCCGATGATTATGGCCAAGCCGCTGATCTCATCGATCTTCAGATTGCCCTTCTCAACGGCCCGCCTGAAATTCGGCGGCAGTCCGTACGCCTCCATGCTGACAAAGGAGAACATCAGCCTCTCCGCGCAACCAGCGCCGACCAACATGTCAATATCGACGCTGCCCAGAATGGTCATGAGATGGAGGTTCTTTATGCCTGATCGAATTATCTGGCGCACCAGTGCCATCGGGTGGCTGCTCAGCCAGGCACCTCCGACCGCTACGCTGTCGCCGTCCTTGATCAACTTGCCAATATCGGTGAGCTTCGCCACCTTGTTTTGGTTCAGTACCCTGTCTCTTGTACTCATTTCACCCCCAGCCTGATTAGTTGCAGTGACGCTCCAACCAGCCGCAGACGGAGACAAGCACACCCCACTGGTCTGTCGTGGTTAGAGCGATCCTCTATTGACCCAGCCTGTGGTTCCGGCCTCACTACATCACAAGTCTAGCGGCCGACTATGTTGATGCTGACCACGTTTCTAACGGGCACCCCCCCCAGATTGTGCGTCAGCCCAAACTTGGGATTCTTGACCTGTCTGGCGCCCGCCTTGCCCTGAAGTTGCTTGTACATCTCGTACATCATCCGAAGTCCGGAAGCGCCGATGGGATGCCCGAAGCATTTCAGGCCGCCGTCAGGCTGACAGGGAATCTGCCCACCCAACTCGAAGAACCCGGCATCGATGTCTTCCTTCGCTCTGCCCCTCGGTGAGATGCCCAAGTCCTCATAGGTGACCAACTCCGTGATCGAGAAGCAGTCATGGACTTCCATCATGCTTATCTCCTGACGTGGGTTCTTAATCCCAGCCTCCTGGTAGGCCTTCGGAGCTGCTCGACAGGTTGACTCAACGTGGATGAGGTCATATTTGTTGTGCGACAGTTCCTCACCGGAGCTCGCCGCGATCTGGCAGGACTTGATGAACACGGGATCATTCCTGAAACGCTTGGCCATGTCCGCCCGGGTCACGATGGCTGCGGCAGATCCGTCGCTCACGCCGCAGCAGTCGAAAAGGCCCAACGGCCAGGCAATTATCGGGGCTGCCATTACCTGCTCCAGGGTCACCTCCCGCCGCATATGTGCCTTTTCATGCAAGGTGCCATTGTGGTGACTCTTCACTGAAATCTTGGCCAGAGTCCTCTTGCCATCTTCGGGACTGAGTTTGTATTGCGAGAAGTATCTGGTGGCCATCATGGCGAACATCCCAGGCGTCGTATTGTTGGCCAAGATAACTCTCAGCTTGGTGCCCACAGCCATCACGTGGGAAAACTCGGGCAATCCGCCGTAGCCGGTATCCTTCAGTTTCTCCACGCCCAGTGCCAAAGCTATGTCGTAGGCCCCTGAGGCCACTCCATACACTGCCGCTCTCAGCGCCTCGGACCCGCTGGCACACATGTTCTCCACCTTGGTTGCGGCCACGAACGGCAGCTTCAATGCGGTGGACAGGGGGACGGCACTGTGTCCCACGCTTACCTCGGTCATCTCGGGCCCACCCTGCCAGGCTGCCTGGATGTCCTTCTTCTCGATCCCGGCATCCTGAATCGCTTCAATGAATGAGTCCACCATAAGGTCCTCAGGACTCTTGTCCCACAGCTCACCAAACTTGGTGCAGCCCATACCGATTATGGCAACCTTGTCTCTTATACCTTCAGCCATTTCGCCTCCATCTCTGCTTCTCGCTTACTATGACTCTCAGTACGACACATGGAGTGTCCTCAGAAAGCGTTCTCCTAGGATATCGATAGTCCCTGATCCAGGTATATGTTCTGGCCTGTCATGTTGTTGGAAGCATCCGAGGCCAGGTAGACAGTCAGAAGACCAATATCCCTTGCCTCCCCCACCCTCCTCAAAGGCAGACTCTTGATCGCCGCCTGCAGGAGTGTCTCATCCTGGAAGAATCCCTCCGATTGATCGGTGCGGATGAGCCCGGGGCCTATGGCATTGACATTGATGTTGTATCGAGCCCATTCGAGAGCCAGCGTCTTGGTCAGCATGGCCACTGCTGCCTTACTGGCGGCATAGGGCCCTCTGTGAGCAGCTACCTTGGTGGCATAGCCAGAAGTAATATTAATTATCTTCCCTTTCTTTCGCTGCATCATGTGTGCCCCAACGGCCCTGGTGCAGAGGAAGAGGGCATTCAGGTTCACATCGATCACTCTCCGCCACTCATCCTCACCGATTGGGGTGGTGAGGTCGGTGGCCTTATCTGCGCCTAACACCCTCTGGCTAGGGTCAGGCAGAAACGGCTTGACCAACACGATGCCTGCGTTGTTGACCAGAATATCGATCTTCCCCAATTCGTGGATGGTCTTCTCTGCCATCCGCGTGAGGTCATCGGCCTTTGTTATGTCAGTAGGGATAGCCACGCTCTTCCGTCCCAGAAGGCGCACCTCCTGGGCAGTGTCCTCAAGCTCCTTGGCGCTTCGAGCCACCACCGCCACATCAGCACCGGCCTCAGCAAGGGTCAGGGCAATGGTCTTGCCGATGCCGCGCCCTGCGCCGGTGACTATTGCCGACTTGCCGTCCAAGCCAAACTCCTTGAGCATCATCCCTCGCTCCTCTACCCCCGGACTCCCCTCTTCAAATCCTTGGCCGTTATCATCGCCGACTCTCCGGCTTGTCCTCCCCAGCCGTTCTGCGCGATCCTCTGAAACACCGGCGAAAGACCTCCCGCAGCGTGAAGTAGGGGACGAGCAGGATGTAGGACAGCACATCCCAAGACAAGACCATCTTGAAGCCTTTCAGCAGCTCCTGCGGCAAGACAATCATGTCCATGCGCATGACACCCAGAGCCTTGCCATCCACAATCAGCCTGTTGTCCTTCCGCTTGATGGCGTAGAATTCGGCTATCACCTCGCCGTCCTGATCCAGCACTTTCACACCATTTCCCATTGCCACTGCCTCAACATACCACACTGCCAGTCACTGTCCCGGCAGACCTGCGGCTATTTCCCAACCACCTTCTTGAAGTCGATGCCCATGTCTTCCATGATGACCTGAGCCGCCGCCCTGCCACCACCCGAGACTCCACCGCCGGGATGGGTGCTGGCGCCGCACATATAGAGCTTCTTGACCGGCGTCTTGTACTGGCCCCATCCAGGGAGAGGCCTGTTGGTGAGGAATTGTGACAGGTACACGCCGATATGCATCACGTCTCCCTCAATCATGGCTGGGTTGTACTTCTCCAAGTCGAACGGGCTCATGATATGCCGGCCCAAGATGTTGTCAGGCCCCATATTCGTGGTCCGCTGTCTCACCGTATCCATAATGCCATCGGCTATCTCCTGCTTGATGGCGTCCCACCTGGAGGCGCCGCCTGGCTTCAGGTTGTACGGCTCATAGTGATACAGATACAGCGTGTGTTTGCCCGCGGGGGCACGGGAGGGGTCGCAAAGGGTGGCTGTGATCATCAAGGGCATTGTGGTGTTCGGAATCCCATACTTGTACTGATCGAACAGCTGGAGGAATTCATCCATGGTGCCCGGGGTCGCCTCCACCATGACCGCACGATTAACATCTCCTCCCGCTTTGAACTTTGGAGCCTCCTTAAGGGCCACCGACTGGTTCATCGCAGAGAACGGGCTGTGTTTGATGCGCTTCACCTTGTCCTGGAAGCCCTCTGGGAGTTCCGTAGCCTTCATGAAATCGAGGAAGAGTTGCTTGACATTCACGGCGCTGACTACAGCCTTCTTCGCCGTAATCTCTTCACCATTCCCGAGCACTACCCCTTTGACTTCACCACCAACGACTCTGACAGCCTTGACAGGACTCGACAGCTTGATGGTACCCCCACTGTCCTTTATGCACGCTGCCAGTTTGTCGGTCAGCGCCCCTGAGCCACCTTCCGGCCAGGCGATTCCCCAAGCGTGGAAATGCGGCAGGCCGAACATGTAGTATCCTGTTCCAATCTCCTGAGGAGCGAACATGACTTCCGACGCCCATCTGTTCAAGGCAATCCGCATCTGCTCGCTCTCGAACCACTCCTTGGCAAGATCGGTAGTGCTGGACAGAATCACTCTTAGGTATTCCCGGCCCATATCGCTCTGATCCATTAGAGCCACCAGCCGGCCAAACGGCGCCGCCGCGGAAAATGTGGCAACGCCTCCAGCCTTGAGAAGCTGCCCCGCCCCAGCGACGAATTTCCGGTACATCTCAGCATCCTTCCGGGAGAACTGCGCTATGGACTCACAGGTCTTGTCCAAGTCCCGATAGAAGACCAGCGCGCTGTCATCTGGGAAGACGATAGCCAGTTGCGGGTCGGGAGCTATGTACTTGAGTCCATACTTGGAACGCAGGCCCAATTCATCCCGGTGGAGCATTGGATTGGCCTGCATGGTCATGTGGACAGTAGCCCCGGGATCGTGTATGAATCCCGGCAAAGTCAGTTGCCGGCTGGCAGCAGCGCCACCAACCACGTCGGATGCCTCTACCACACAAACATCGAGCCCGGCTTTGGCGAGGTAGGCCGCAACTATGAGACCATTGTGCCCTCCACCTACCACGACTACATCATGCGCCATAGCCATCCCTCTCCTTTCGGATATTCAAATGCCTGGTCTAGGATTTCCCCTGAGGCTCGACGAGTTCATAGTACGAGTAGCAGCCATCGGCTCCTGTGACCAAGAACTTGTCGCCCGTCAACTTTATGCGTGGATTTGCGGCCTTTGCCGCACCCTCCTCGATGGCCCTGGACACGATCGGGCAGGCCTTCCAGCACTCGCGGCCAATGACATCAGCGACATTGCAGTGGCGCACCTTGTACATGTACTTGTTCTTTCCCACCTTTTCGATCAACGGGCGCTGCTCCATGGTGAACAGAACCTCGTCTCCGGCTTCCAGCACCTTGTACAGAGTGTCCTCGAGACTGGCCTCCCCCGGCACCAAGCCCGCTTTCCTCACCGGCACCTTCCAGAACTCCCAGTCCCTCAACCCTTCGTAGATTACCTGCAGTCCCTCGTCGCCGTACTTGTCGCCAATCACCTTCACCATTCTCGCTATTATGCGCCACATGAGCCTCTGGGTAGCATTGAGTTTGGCGGCACACTCAGGCGACTTGGCGTCTCCGACCTGCTTCGTCATCTCGCGTCCTCCCGGTTGACTTCACTAGTCACACGGATGCCGGTCTGGCTTTCCAGAAATAACCAATGATCCCATGCCCCTCGTCTACATAACGCCTTCGGAAGGTCATCTCCACAGGCATGTCGATCTTGAGCGACTCCGCTTCGGAATCCGTGATATCCAGCAGGTATCTTCCTCCACCGTCCCAGTCTATGACTCCATACATCTCCGGAGGACTGACGCTGAAAGCCAGGCTGTCGCTGGTGTAACTGAACAAGCGGCCCATCTTATCGGCGAAGCGGTATGCCTCCATCTCATCGACGGCTCCGCACTCCGGGTTGACGCAAATGCGCTGAACGGGGAATTGGGGCGTGCCACACCTCTTGCACTTCGACCCGTAGAGCGCCATAATCTCCTTCCGGTCTCGCCACAGCAGGGTCACCAGTGTTGGGCCGGTCTCCCCGCGAATCCCTTTTTCGGTCGGGAGTATGTCGCGAAGTGCGAGGTATCTCTCGTAGCTGGCCAGATCCTTCTTCAAGGCGAGATGCTTCTTCATTCCCCGCCTCTCGCCTGCATCGACAATGTCTTTGGTCACCTCGAAGAACACAGCGTCGCTGCCGTTGCCATAGCTCGCCACAATTATCTTGTCGCCCGGCTTGGCATCCTGCAGCGCAGCGACGAGCATCATCAAGGGATGAGCCGCACCGGAATCACCGACAGTGGTCAAGAGTTCTGGCTGGATCTGCTCAGGTTTGAATCCAAGGCTCTTGCCTATGGCGGCATGCTCCCGGACGTAGAGGCAGGGATAGATCACCTTGGCGAAGTCCTTGGGGCTCAAGCCGTATTTCTTCAATAGGCCTGAGATCGCCTGACCAATAAACTTGGTGTAGCCCTCGTCGCGGATCCATCTATCCTCCGAAGTGTGCACGAATCGGTCATCCTCCGCCCTCCACCGATCCGTGAAGTCGCGCGTCACGGAATAGGAACCTCCCAGGGCAGCAACCACCCGGCCATCTCCGATCACAAACGCGGCAGCCCCATCCCCGTAGTTTCCCTCTTCGAAGCTGCCGGGCTTGGCCACCCGGCAGTCAGAGGCACAGACTAACACGGCCTTGGCTGATGCTCCCTTGACTGCGTCGCAGCCGGCGATGAGGGCAGCGGTGCCGGCCTTGGCCGAATCTGTGAAATCAGCCGTCCTCACATCGCCATTGAGATCCAGGGCGGCGGCTACGATGCCAGCATCCTGCCTCTCTTTGTAAGGAGCGGTAGTCGTGGCGAAATACAGAGCCTCCAGCGTCTCCCTGCCAACTCCGGTCAGGGAATCAAACCCGGCAGCAACTGCCATGGTGACACTGTCTTCATCATAATTGGCCACAGCCTTCTCGCCCGGAACACCTGTTCCGCTGAACCAACCCATAGCCGTGGAAATCGTCTTGCGGCTGAGACGGTACCGAGGCACATATGCCCCGTACGAAACGATACCTACCATGTTCCTTGCCTCCTATTAACTTCGACTGTCGATGTGCTACCCGACCTCTGCTGACGGGCGTCAGCCTATATCAGGTTACTCCCTCGTCCTTCATTTGGGCAATATCCTCCCATGTATAGCCAAGCTCCAGAAGCACCTCTTCCGTATGCTCTCCCAATTCAGGCGCCTTCATCCTGGGACTTGTATCCATCTTGCTCAGGCTGAAGGGCGATCCCGGAACTTTCACATCACCCAACACCGGATGATGAAAATCTGTCACATAGTTGTTCGCTAAGGTTTGCGGGTCCAGAGCAGCGTCCGAAACGCTGTTGACGATGTCCCAAGCAAATTGGGCCTTCTCCTTGAACACCGCGACCCATTCCTGCCGAGGCTTCTGGGCGAAGACCGAATCCAGGAGTTTGATGAACTCCTTGTTGTTGGTCCTCCTCATGTCAGGCGTGGCGAACAGGCTCTGTACCTCGTTCTCTGGCAGACCGAGGGTCTCTCGTACATTGTCCCAGAATCTATCATACTGCATGTCAGAGAGTTCTATCCATTTGCCATCGGCACATCGATAGCTGTTGGTGAAGGCATTCCCTGACCTGGTCCTGGAATGCCTGGGTTGCTGACGTCCCCGCCAGAGAGAAGTCTGGATGTTCAGCGCCTGCAGGTGTATTGCTGACCCCAGCATTGACACACTGATCTCCTGGCCGATACCCGTCCGCTCCTTGGCCAGAAGCCCGGCCAAGATGGCATAGGCAGTCATCGTAGCTGACAGTTGGTCAACTACGGCCCCCACGATCTCGTACGGCTCACTGCTGTCTCGGTCTCCACAGGACATCATCAGCCCGGAACGCGCCTGCACCAGCACGTCGAAGGCCCTCTTCTCTGCATCTTCTCCCTTTGACCCGTATCCCGAAGCCACCACATATATGATCTGAGGATTGTGCTCACAGAGAGTCTGGTAGTCGATTCCCAGACGCTTTCGCAGTCCTTCACGGTAGTTCGTATAGAAAACGTCTGATCTCTTCACCAAGGCATAGAACACCTCAAGTCCCTTGGCCTTGGTTATGTCAATGGCAACCCCTCTCTTGTTGCGATTGAATGTCTCAAAGACGAGGTTCAAGTTGTGAGGCAGCATCATTTGTCGATCCCACAGCCTCTGGGATCCACGGGCAGGGTCACCGACGCCCGGTTGCTCAATCTTCACCACTTCGGCTCCAAGGTCGCCCAACATATAGCCAGCGCCCGGCCCGTTTATGAACGATGCCCACTCCAATAGCCTAATGCCGTCCAGTGGTCTGCTCATCTAGCCTACTCCGCTTCCGATACTGACTCGGCTTCCCCCCACTACTACTTCTTCTTCCTTTTTGTCTTCTCCTTGTCGTAGTACTTTGGAGGATGCTTGGTGAACCGGTCCTGCATTCCGTGCAGCGAATCCTTCAGGCCCTGATTCCGGCGCTCCTTGAAGAAGCTGTATTCGTCCGGTTCCCACCGCAAATTGGTGAACAGAGTGTGCGAGAAATAGGCGGCACTGACGCTGGCCGTATGCATGCCCATTATGTTCAACCACAATTCCATGGTAGCCTTGCCTATGGCTATCCCATCCCTCGGCAGTTTGGCTATATCTTCCGCCAGTTCCCTCACTTCTCTTTCCAAGCGAGCGGCTGGGACAGACATCGTTACCAAATGCATGTCGGCCGCGTCTTTCCCCGAGAATCTCCTGGCGGTAAAGATCAGGTCCCTTGCCCTTCTCAGGCCAACCGTGAGAATCAGGGACGGCACGAAAGGATTGGCGCTGCCCACAGTCCCGATCCTCTCTTCAATGAAGCCCAGTTCGGCATCATCGGCGACAATAGCGAAGTCACAGAAATGGAGTATCATAGTGCCTGCACCCAGACAGTAGCCATGCCCCACCCCGATGGTAATCTTGGGACAATACAGAATCCGGCACCAGTCCTGCATGAATTTCTTGTCGTACTTCAGCCTAATCCGCTCACTGGGACGACGCTCCCCCCCCTTGCCTGTCCCGAAGCCATAGACAAAGCCCGCCTGCGACAGATCCTCCCCGGCACAGAAGTGTTTGCCCGCCCCCTTGATGACTATTACCTTCACCTCGTCGTCGTCTTCAGCTTCCGTCATGGCACTTAGCATGTCGGTGAACACACCCTCGTTGGTGCCCATCATGTTGAGAACATTCAGTTTCTCTGGCCGGTTGAGCGTGATTGTGGCTATCCCACCCTTCTTCTCATAGATCACGTACTTGTATTTCATTGAGCCTCCTCTTCTGAGTATCGCGTTCTATCTGCCGAAGGCATTCATCGTGGTGCTATCCTGGCGTTGTGAGTATACGATACTCGAACTGTTATTTTAGATGATACTGCTCCAGCTATTCAGAGTCAAATGCTCGTGAAATCGCCAATCGGGTTTTTGACAACCAGCTTTCACATAGGCCCCCACGCCGGTTCAGGCTACATACTGCTGTGGACCGAATCACAGCCTTGCATCCACTATCCATACGGCGAGGAGAGTCCGCTCTTCAACTCTTCGATGGCCTTCTGCCGCAGCTTATCCAGTGCTGCCAGCACGGTCTCGCTCTCCTCCGGCGTCAGTTCCGACAGGATTCTGGCAACCGCCCCCACCTCTTTCTGACGTTTGTAAGCCTGCTCACCCTTGTCGGTCAAAACAATCCTGGACACGTTCTTCCTCTTGGAATCCCTTTTTCGGCGCACAAGCCCCTGTTTCTCCATGCGATCCAGGAGATCCGACACTGTATGCGGCCGTCTGAACAGCAACCGCGAGAGATCGGCTGGCGTGGGAGGTTCCTCAGATGTTTTCACCCAATACAGGACTGCAGCCTGGATCATGGTGAGATCAAGAGCCCTCAGTTCCGCCTCTGCGACTCTGATCACAACCCAATACGCTTGATTGAAGGTGGACCAGAAGCGTCCGTAGCCCTGACCCGCTGCGATCGGGTCCACAGCCTCTTCTTCCCTCTGTCTCTTCGATGTCTTCAAACCACCCTCCTCTCCTGAGTTGCCCGTTGTGTCCGCCCAGGATGTTTAGTCGTGGTGCATTCCGGCAATTGTGAGTATTCGATAATCGAACTTCCGTTTCCGATAGTACCACCCCAGCTATGCAGAGTCAAAAGCCCATGGGGTCGTTGCCCGAGTTCCCACGTTCCATGACTGCTATTCCTGATGTCATGATTTGCCACAATCGGATGCCAAGTTGGAGGTTCAGCATTGACCTGTTTGGGAC
>DAIQQD010000211.1:0-3939 GCA_036787015.1 Chloroflexota bacterium | reverse complement strand
GCCTTTTCCGGGCTGGAATTCCCATGGTGTGCGGCCGCTCTGCGGGTAGTGGAACAATCAGTCCTCGATGCCAGGCGGGCCTTGACCAGATGACTCTAGTGAGGCAAGAGCATTGTTGTAGAATGGTCTGCAGGAGTGGGAGTTCAGCCAGGATGGCAGTCAAGCCACGAGACGCAGCTACCCTTATTCTGCTTCGCGATTCCGTTCAGCTTGGCGGTGGGATCGAGGTTCTGCTGCTGCAAAGGCACTTTCGGAGCGCTTTTCTGGCCGGTGCCCATGTCTTCCCTGGAGGGGTATTGGAGGAGGCGGACTTCGCTCCGGAAATGGGTGCGCTCTGCCGGGGGTTGAGCTCTGACCAGGCTCACCGAATCATCGAAGACGTTTCGCCGCCGCAGAAATCGCTGGGGTTCTTTGTGGCGGCCATCAGAGAGGCTTTTGAGGAGTCGGGCATCCTGCTGGCACACGGAAGTGGTAGCCGGCATTCCATCCACGAAAGGGAGCTGACGCGGTTGGGCGCATGCCGGTCAGAAGTGCATGCGAATCCATCAGTCTTCGCTTCGCGGCTGAGAGATGAGGGTCTGAAGCTGGCCACAGACAAGTTGTCCTACTTTGCTCATTGGATCACGCCCGATGTGTTGCCCATCCGTTTCGATGCCAGGTTCTTCGTTGCTGCTGCTCCGTCTGGCCAGGAGGCTTTACCTGATGGAAAGGAGACGGTGGAGGCCAGGTGGATTTCCCCTCAGGGTGCTTTGGCGGAGCATCAGATGGGAAGGCTCAAGTTGGCGCCCCCAACGTTTCACAGCTTGACCGAGCTGACGGAGTTCCGAACCGTGGATGAGGCAATCGCCTCCACGCGCGGGAAGAGGATAGAGACCCGTCACGGGTGACTGAGATCGGATGCAGGCCGGAGATCGGTCTTCAGGATGCCGTAGACTTCCAGGTCTTCCCGGACGCCCCACTTCAGAAAATGCTGGCGCATCCGCCCTTCGTGCTTCATGTTCACCTTCTGCATTACTCTACCTGAGGCAGGATTCCGAGTGAAATGGAATGCATAGATCCGGTCAAGGCCGAGAATCTCGAACCCGTATTCAAGCATGACTTGCACCGCCTCGGTGCAATAGCCGTTGTTCCAGTAGGGCTTCCCTACCCAGAAACCCAACTCCCCGCGCTTGTGCTCCTGATTGAGCTCCAGTCCGATGCACCCAATCAGGAGGTCAGGTGCAGGGATGGTGATGGCCAGGATCACCGACTCGCCCTGCTGGAAGGCCTCTTCGTGAGTGCCGATCCATGCCTCGGCCACTCCCTCTTCGTAGGGATGTGGCATGGTGGCGGTGCTTGAGGCAATGTCCTTGTCGCCGGCGAGAGCCCTCACGACCGCTGCATCTTCCGGCTTGAATGCACGCAGCAGGAGACGGTGTGTGCGGAGGAGTGGCCGGTCCTTCATCTGGACTCGGCTCTTTTCAGCCGCCGAATCTCTATTGTGTGGCGTTGCCCTTGGCGCGGGACAGCCATTTCTCCACCCATGACACCAGAGTTCTGTGGCTCAGGATCTCGTCCGCGGCGGCGTAGGGATCGATTTCTCCTGATTCCACCCGCTCCAGGTAGCGGTTGAGTTGATCATCCCCGATGACCAACTGCATGATCTGGGTCGTTACCGTGTTCTCGATGTTGCGCAGCAAGTCAGCTCTGCGTTGCTTCTGACGTCTCTGGGCCAGTCTCCCGGTCTGCTGCAGCGCCTCGTAGTGCTTCTCGATCTGCTGATACAGATCGGTGGTCCCGATGTCGTTCGCTGCCTGGGTGGGTATCACCGGCACCTGCCACCACGACTGCTTTGGGCTCTGGTGAAGCATGGCCATCAGATCGGCAACCACAAAATCCGCGCCCGGTCGGTCCGCCTTGTTGACGGCAAATATGTCGGCGATCTCCATCAAACCGGCCTTCATGGTTTGAATAGTATCGCCGGCTTCGGGAACCAGTATCACGACGACGGTGTCGGCGGTCTCCATCACATCAACCTCTGTTTGCCCCACGCCGACCGTCTCCACAAAGATGATGTCCTTCCCGGAAGCATCCATGAGCTTGATGACGCTGGAGGCGGTCCGGGGCAATCCTCCATGGCTGCCGCGGGTAGCCATGCTGCGAATGAAAACGCCATCATCCAGAAAATGCTGCTGCATCCTCACCCTGTCGCCCAGCACCGCGCCCCCCGAGAAGGGGCTGGTGGGGTCCACAGCCACCACGCCGACCTGTAATTCCTTCTTCCTGGCAAGGGCAATCAAGCGACTGACCATAGTGCTCTTGCCTCCACCTGGCGGGCCGGTGATCCCAACACAGTATGCGCGGCCAGTATGAGGATAGATGGCCCTCATTATCTCCGGGACCTCCTCGCCCTCCCTCTCCACCATGGTGATCAGGCGCGCCAGGGACAGCCTGTCACCGGCGAGCATCTTGTCTATGAGTTCGTTCATCATGGCTCCTCGTCAGGTTCTGCCGCAGCTTCTTGGATGGGGAACAGGACGTGGCAGGTGCCGCGACACTGCTTTTGCATTGTGTATCTTCTTGTTGATATTATAGGTAAGAACGCGCCCGATTCAAAGTCGGGAGAGATCAAGGAGGCTCAATGGCTGACAACAACGGACAGATTGCTTCAGCCTCTGGGATTCCCATCAAGGACATCTATACCCCAGAGGACGTGAAGAAGATCAACTACGAAAAGGACATCGGTGCTCCGGGCAAACCCCCGTACACTCGCGGTGTCTATGCCAGCATGTACCGGGGGCAACTGTGGACCATCAGGCGTCTGACGGGCTACGATAGCCCAGAGGCCACCAATGCCCGCTACAAGGAGGAGTACGCCCTAGGGCAGACCGGCTTCTCCATCGCCCCCGACATATCCACTCCTTCCGGGATGGACCCGGATGACCCCAGAGTGGCGCACGACATCGGTCATGCCGGCGTTCCCATCTACTCCATCGAGGACATGGAGACGGTTTTCAAGGACTTGCCCATCGAGAGGTGCTCCGCCTTCTTGGCGGACAGGGTCGGTGGACTGCTGACGCCCGCGTACTTTGCCATGGCGCAAAGGCGGGGCATACCCCTTGACCAGGTGAGAGGGACAACGGCCAACGACATGCTAACCTGGAGCTCGATGGAGCTGGCCAACCAGCCCCCGCCCGAAGCCTACTTCCGTCTCTCAACGGACCTCATAGAGTGGTGCGCTCAATATGCGCCGCGGTGGTATCCCATATCCATGAACTCTTACAACCCTAGAGATAATGGCATCACAGCGGTTCAAGAATTGGGCATGCTCATGGCGGATGTCATCCAGTACTGCGACGAGGGCAAGCGCCGGGGCAGGATTCCCATGGACAAGTTCTGCAAGAGATTTGCCTTCAACATGGCGGCCAACAATGATCTCTTCGAGGAGATCTGCAAACTGCGGGCGGCCAGAAGAATGCTCCGCAAGATCATCAACGAACGATTTGGGGTCCAGGATCCGGCATGCGGACAGTTCCGGGTGCACGTCCAGACCTCTGGCTCCTCGCACACGCACCAGGAGCCGCTGAACAACGTTATCCGTATCGCCTATCAGACACTGGCCGCTGTTCTGGGTGGAGCTCAGTCCATACATGCCAATGGCTATGACGAAGCCGTGTGCCTGCCAACAGAACAAGCGATGCTGCTGGCCATCCGGACGGAGCAGATAGTGGGACTCGAGACTGGCGTTACCAACACCATAGACCCGCTGGGCGGCTCCTACTATGTGGAATCCCTGACCAACGAGATTGAGAGCCGGACGTGGGACTACATCAAGAAGATCGAAGACCAGGGCGGCCTCTTGAAAGCGATTACCAACGGCTGGATTCACAGGGAGTACAAGCAGGCCATTATTGACTACGACCGCAAGCTGAAGGCCGGCGAGCTGACCATCATAGGCGT
>DAIQQD010000210.1:0-3939 GCA_036787015.1 Chloroflexota bacterium | reverse complement strand
CTGCACCCTTCTTGAGATAGTCTCTACTGCTTGGGCACGAACAGAGTGTAGATTCCCTTGTTGGCCTTGTTCCCCAAGTAGCCGCTCTCCACCATCCTCTTCAGGATTGGCGCCGGCTTGTATCTCTCCCAGCCGGTCTCTTTGTAGATCGACTCGGCCAGATCCAACACCACATCCGCCCCGACCAGGTCCACCATCTGCAGGAGCCCGATAGGCCAGTTGAAAGCCAGGCGGCAAACCTTGTCGATGTCATCAGCGCTGGCCAGACCCTCTTCCAGTACCTTGAGTGCCTCGTTGGCGGCCACGTTGGCTATCCTGTTGGCGATGAAGCCTGGGGAGTCCTTCACCACCACCGGCTCCTTGCCCAGCGACTTGCCCAGCGCAACGCTGGCAGCTATGGTCTCCTCGGAAACAGTCAGCGACTTCACCACTTCGATCAGCTTCATCACCGGCACCGGATTGAAGAAATGCAGGCCCACCACCTTCTGGGGGCGCTTCGTGGCTGCCGAGAGCAAGCTTATGGGGATGGAAGAAGTGTTGGAGGCTATGATGGTCTTTTCAGGGCAAATCTCGTCAAGCTGCTTCAACACCGGCTGCTTGACCTCGGCCCTCTCAAATACCGCCTCTATGACATAGTCTGCGTTCCCGGCACCGGCCTTCATGTCGGTGTAGGTCTTAATCCGGGCCACCACTTTGTCCGCGTCATCCTGGGTCAAGGTGCCCTTCTTCACCACTCTGGCCAGGCTCCCCTTGATGGCGTTCATGCCGCGATCAAGGAATTCCTGCTTGATGTCCACCATGGCCGTTTCGTAGCCGGCCTGTGCCACCACTTGCGTGATGCCATTGCCCATGGTTCCGGCGCCAATTACGCATACCTTCTTTATTTCCATTCTCGCCTCCTTTTACTTGAGAGTTCTTAGACAGTCGCCCGGACTATGCTGGAAAGGGGTGATTTCTCCAACCGGGTGTGAGGTGATCCTGGCCCAAGAACATCTCCGGCTTCTAATTCTAGACGCCAATAGATTCCTTTTCAACATTGGGGGTGACTCACCCTCTCCTTCATCCTCTCCCATGAAGGGAGAGTAGAGACAGAGGTGCAGGAGGAGACCTCTTGCCGGGGTTCGGGGTGTCTCCGAAACTCTCTCTACTTCTTCACCCAAGAGCGGGGGCCCAGGGGGTTGATGCTGTTGTATAATGTCGCCGTGCGTCTGAACGGATTGAGCAGAGGTGATCCATGACAGCCGGCCAAAGACCAGCAGAACTGAGGCTCCGCCCGCACCACATCATGTGCGAGCCCTTCATGGTCCTGGAGACCTTCGACCGGGGCGAAGCCTTCAACGCCCTGGCGACCCGGATCAAGGAATCCCTGGAGTCTCAGGCCGATACGCTGATTGAGGTCATCGAGGGGACGGATGACCTCTGCCAGTCCTGTCCTCTCTGTCAGAATGGCCGCTGCCAGAGCCCGGACGGGGACGAGACCGCCGTCCGGAAGTGGGATGCCATCGTTCTCCGTGGTCTGGAGATATCCTACGGAGACCGGCTGACCGCCAGCCACCTCATGGCCCTGATCAAGCAGAAGCTCCCTCTGCCGCTTTGCCTGACCAAGTGCCGGTGGAAGAACGCCTGCCGCGTGACGTTGTCGCGGTGACCGGAGGGACATGCCAATAGAGCCCCCTCTGTCATTCCTGCGAAAGTAGGAATCCAGCGTCGATTGACGCCGCCCGAAAGCCAGCGGGTGAAATGTGATGAGCAATCGTCGGCGCGTCAAAGGCATGAACCAGTACTATGTCTACATCCTGGCAAGTAGACGCAACGGTACCTTGTACACGGGCGTGACTTCGGACTTGGTGAAGAGGGTGCATGAACACAAGAGCGACCTGGTTGATGGATTCACGAAGACGTACGGTGTGCACAACCTGGTCTACTAAGAGACGGTTGATGACATAAACAGCGCCACAGCCAGGGAGAAACAGATCAAGAGATGGAAGAGGGCGTGGAAAGTCGAGCTGATTGAAAGGGTGAACCCTGATTGGAGAGACCTGTATCCTGACCCAATGTAGGCTGCCTTCCTGGATTCCTGCTTTCGCAGGAATGACAGCGCGTATACGCAGAGGGGCTTTGCCCCTCTGCACGCCCCACGGGTGACTCGGAGGGCCACGCTCTGTCGTGGCCGCGGAACCCCATCAGTCCCTCTTTGCCAAAGAGGGATTCCAGGGAGTTCTTCCGGGATAGCCGTGTAGTGTGGGCTGTGCCCACCTCCCCTTCTGGATTCCCACCTGCGCGGGAATGACATAACGGACGTCGGTACGATGTCGCGGACATGAAAACGCCGGACCAGCTTTGCGCCGGTCCGGCGTCGAAACCTCAGCTATCGGCCACGACGGAGCATGGCCCTCCGATGGCTACTTCTTGGGTTCCTTCGGCTTGATCTCCTTCTCGGGGATGCCTGCCAGTCTTCTGGCAATGTTCTTCTTCTCCTCCATGGGGTAGTTGGCCAGTATGGCGATGTCCTCCATGATCGGGGAACCGCCGCCATGAACTCCGGCGATCTGCATGTTGGAGGCCACCGGCCCGGCGATCAGGTCCTGGGCCAGGCGGAAGGCGCGGTGTACTATCTCCGGATCAACATCCTTCTTCCGGGCGAAGTACTTGTCGAGGTACGCTCTCCACTTGGGATCGGCGTACTCTTCCTCATATGGCATGGTCTGCGGCTGCCCGCCGCAGATATCACATAGAGTGTCATACTCATGGTAGATGTTGAGGCCGGCATGCTTGCGGCCAACGTTACAGTAGATGACATTTGGTATCATCGTTCCAGAAGACGCCTTGGTGGCATTGTAAGCTGCGGCGACGCCGGAGGCGAAGACCAGCTCCGCGATGGATATCATCTCCGCCAGCTTGTGCTTGACGTGCTGCTCCTTCTCGATGCCGCTGACTTCAGCGATCAGCGCGGTGGTGCCCATGAGCACGTCGGTATAGGCGGGCTTGCATCCGGTGTAGCTGTGCCGGTGGTACAGGGCAAAGAGAACCGCCGCGCGGCCGCCCAGGGCCGGGTCCTGGTCCAGGAACACCCTGTCCCAAGGCACCAGCACATCGTCGAAGATGGTGACGCTGTGCGCTATGCCGTGCTTCTCCACTTCGGCCGGGAAGGCCTTGCGTGGGGTGGGGTTGGCCGCTTCGATGAGCATGTGCACGCCCTTGGTGTCCGCCGGGATGGAGAAACAGATTGACCAGTCGCCTTCGTCCTTGGTCAGACCGCGGCAGGGGGTGACAATGAGTTCATCACAATAAGGCCCGACGGTGGTGTGCACCTTGCAGCCCCGGACCACGACGCCCTTGGCGTTCCTCTCCACCACCCTCATGTACAGGTCGGGGTCGGCCTGTTCGTGGGGGCGGAGCATGCGGTCGCCCTTGACATCGGTCTGGGCCGCGGCGCCCACCATGTCCTTCTCCTGGAACTCCTTGCAGAAGGCCTTGAAGCGCTCGTAGTACTCGGTCTTGCCGCCGTTCTTGTCGTCGGCTTCCTTGGTCACTACGGACAGGGCGTTCATCATGTCGACGCCCATGCAGCGCTGGATACAGGTGCCCGAGAGGCGGCTGAGCACCCTGGTCATCAACTGCTTCTTCAGCAGGTCATCCACGGTCTGGTGGATATTGGTGAACCGGTTGATGGTCTTGCCGGTGAGATGAGAGGTGGCGGTGATGAAGTCCTTGTACCCGGGGTCGCCCACCAGATCAAAGGTCATCAGGATGTCTTTCATGGAAGTTATCATGCGCGGGTCGTCGCGCTGTAACAACTCCCCATGCATGTAGCAGTTGGGCTTCAGGGATTTCATTCTCTCCACAAACTCTGCGGATGTAATCATGGTGTATCCTCCTCCTAATCTAACCTTTCAGCCCTCTCCGCTGAAATAGGTTCTTTGGCAATTTGACTGTTCG